>JALYYN010000201.1 GCA_030946525.1 Actinomycetota bacterium
GGCGTCGCCAGACACGGGCGCCAGGCGGACCCCTCGGCGACCGGCGCGCTCGTCGAGCGCCCCTGAGGTTGGACTTGTTGGCGCACGTCGTGCCCGAGGCGCACCAGCCCCGCGCCAGGCCCTCTGCATGCTTTGTCCCCTTCCGTGAAGCCGCGCAAGGCCGGAGAGCCCGGGTCGCTCAAGACTGACTGAAGACGACGCTCGCTGCCGACGGCGGCACCAGATCATGCAAGCGCCCCTATGGCTCCAACACGAAGCGATAATCCCGGCCGGCCGAGATACCGTCCGGCACGGCGGCCGATCGATCCGATGACACACGGCACGTACCGCCCGCACTCGGTCTCGTGCGAAGCCACCCGGAGGTCCTCGAAGGAATGTCTTTCCAGCCGTCGCTGGTCAGGCCCCCACAAGCTCCATCTCCGCTGCGGCGAAGTCGCCAGCGAGAGACTCATGGTCTCGTCGATAGGCTCCGGGGCCAACGCCGAACTCACGGCTGAATACCCTCGCGAAACCAGGCCCCGAACGGTACCCAACCCGTTCAGCGACTTCCGCAAGGCTTATGTCGGTCTGACGTAGTAGATGGGCGGCGACTTGGAGGCGCCAGTGGGCGACATACCGCATCGGTGGCTCTCCGACCAGACCGGTGAACAGCTCGGAAAAGGTGGACCGTGACAGCGCTACTTCGCTCGCCAGCGAATCGACGGTCCATGCGCGCCCTGGGTCGGTGTGCACCAAGGCGAGGACTGCGGCAATCCGGGGCTCACGCAGAGCCTTGAGCCAAGATGCTCCGTCCGAGAGCCCCTCCTTCCAGGCCCGCAATATTTGAATAGACAGAATGTCCGACAGTCGGCGCGCTATGAGATTCGACCCAGCCTGCCCGGAAGCAGTTTCGGTGATCATGATCTGCATAACGCTTTGAAAGCCATCGGAGGACGAACCTCGACTACCGTCGATGTGAATAATCGGCGGCAAGAACGCAAAAAGCGGGTGCGTGGGCTCTTTCGGAAAGCGGAACGATCCACATATGAAGGTCGACCTCGCGCCTGCGCCAGGGCCACGAACAGCGACGCACGAACGGCCATTCACGATCTGGGCCGCGGACACCAGCGCCGCCGTCTCAGGCCGGTCAACCAGCGTGTGCGCAACGCCCGGTTGGCAGAACACCAGGTCACCGGCGGCTAAGGCGATCGGGTCGGTGACTCCGTCGACGATCAGCCAGCCACCCCCTCGGGCCACCAGATGAAACTTGGCGTGGTCGGTGGCGTCAGAGCGGATACCCCACGGAGCTGGAAAGTCGAACCGCCCGTAGACAGTGCCGGCGACCTCGAGCACCCCCAGCACACTGCTGAGCACATCCTCCGGCGTTGTCACCTGGACTTCGGACGATTGGTCAGTCATTCCGGCTCTTTGGGCATTGAAACTTGCGCAGGAGGGGACTCTACTACTGGTAACCGACGATGACCAGAGGGCATCGATCATGCGCCCACATGCCTTGAACCTCTGGCAAGCCGGCGACCGGTGGGAATGTCGTAGGCGGAGCCCAGGGCCGAAGTGGTCCCTGGCCTCCGAGAATGGGAGAGCGATCGTGCGAACTACTCGGACGTGGTGGGCTATGGCGACTCTGGGTGCAGGCCTGGCTCTGTCGGCGTGCTCGGGGGGCGGAGGAAGGCTCGCGACGACGGCAGCCAACTCGTCTACCCCCGCGGACGCCCAGGGATCGGCCCCCATCTGCCAAGGGGATGGAGGCGCGCAGGCATGCCTGATTCCACGACGAGGCACCACCTCCTATCAAATGCAGGCCAGCGGCTTCCAACCCAACTCCGAGGTCCAGATGGAACTGACCGGTCCGGCGGTCGGTCCCCCGGCCGGGCCGCCTAAGCCGATCCGAGTCGACGCCGAGGGGAAGTACCCGCCCGCCAACGGGGCCGGAGGCCTCGTCGTCCCCTCCGGCTCTGGTCCGGTCACGGTCACCATGTCGGGAACCGCCGTCTCCGGCAAAGCCGTCGTGCTTCCGGTGTCGGTCAGTGGCTGATTTAGAGGGCCAGCGCCGCGAGCCTCCCATGAGGCCGGCGCGTCGAAGCCTCATGGGGGATGCCGCTCAGGATCAGGCGTTTGGCGCAGCGGCGCCCGGAGGAATCATGGCTCTCGCCGTCGTCCGCGGCTTGAGGACCAAGGGATGGACCCGAATCGCATCTGTGGTTCTGGTATTGGCGTTCCTAGCTGGAGCAGTCGCAATCGTCGTGTCCATGGTTTTCGGGTAGAGGCTTGCAGCGACAGGGTCGACCCTGCGGTCCACGTCGGCGGCCGGCTGGAAGCCGAGGGCTTCGAGCACGGCGCCTCGGTGCCGGACAAGGTCCTCACTCGGTGCCGGGCGGACGAGGATGTCGTCGATACGCTCGCGCTCCCAGACGGACTGGTCGCGCTGCGGCAGAGTTCCGCCAGGCCCCGGCAGGCACAGCCTGAGCGCCTCGGCGACCCGGACGGGAAATCCCGAGCGCCGGCGATCCCGGCCGGCCGGCGCCATGTCCGACCAGCGAATCACGGCCCGTCCTGCTTGGAGGGTGGAGACTGGCTGGAATGAAGCGCCAGCCAGTCGCCAAGATCACCGAAGGTGAGATCTACGGGGCGCCAGTTCCCGGTGGGTGGCCCGACCGTGGGCCGTTCCAAGTCCTTGGTGACACGCTGGGCCGAGTCTTCGGCCGGCGGAGTCGAAAGAACCGCTCAGAGGAGCAGCGTCCTCCCGCGGACGACAGCTCGGGATCGACCTCCAGACTGCCGACACAGCACCAGCCCGACGAATAGCGGCACCTACCACTCGGCGGTCCTAAGGGCGGCGCGGTTAGCTACCCGCGGCCACTCGGCGGGGACAGGGCCCGGAGCGGTGCCTTGAGCGAGCAGGCATTCCTGGTGCTCCTTCCTTCGTCCGAGCCGGACGACTTCGAGCTCGACGCCACCGAAGACGACGCCGAGCGGTCACGATCTGCGGCAACCTAAGCAGGGTGGTCAACGACGTCGGGCGTGAGCCAGTAGACCCGTTCCGGCCTGGTCTGACGACGGGGCGTCTTTCTGGTTGGGTGCTTGGTGGTCGTCGGTGGTGTGACCGTCGCTCGCGGTTCAGCGCGGTGGGCCGGCGCAATCATGCTCGTCATCGGGCTCGCAGCCGTCGCATCGATGACCCGGCACATGCTGCGCCCGGTGAGGCAGGAGCGCCCGCTTGACGTGTCAGACGCGGCGCCCGTGGCCTGGGCGCCGATTACATGGAGCCTCCACAGCTCCCTGGCCCCCTGGCCAGCGCTACAGGGAGGAGCACTGCCCCGATTTGGAGCCCGCGGTGTTGGGTTGGCCGGCGTTGATAGGAGGGGGATTGTTCCCACTGCAGGCCAGGGCCTTGAAGACGTGGTTGGCCTTGACCACGTCGGTGCCGACGGTGTTGTTGTTGACCGTCACGTTGCCGGAGACGAAGTTGGCCCCCAGGGTCAGACCCGCAGAGTTCCCGGTCAGGCTCACGTCGCCGGCCACACGGTTGAAGGCACAGCCGTAGGCCGGGTCACCGATGCGGATGGGCACCGCCGCGTTGGAGACGACGATGCCCTGGCTCGGGGTGGCGGTCGGGGCCGAGACCTGGGAGCCGCACACGCTGAAGAAGCTCGGTGCGTTGGCCACGATGCCCCGGCTGATCTGGGAGTTGACCACCGTCAGCGCGCCGCCGGGGTTGACCGTGACCGGGCCCACCACCCGGGCGTTGGTGAGCACCACGCTGTCGCCAGCGTTGACGGTGAGCGGGCCCAGGAAGTCACCGGTGATGGTGCGGGTGGGACCGGGCGCAGTGAAGGGGGCGATGACCACCGACTCATTCGCCGCCCCGCAGTCGGCGGTGGCGGCGTTGTTGTCGGCGTCGCCCGAGTAGGAGGCGATGAAGCGGTAGGTGCCGGGAGCGGTCGGGGTGAAATTGTCGGAGGTGGCGGTGCCGGCCCCCAGAGGGTTGGTGGAGGTGAAGACCTGGGTGGCGCAGCGGGCGTCGCTGAAGAGGCTGAACGTGACGCTGCCGGTGGGGCTGGCACCACCAGAGACCGTGGCCGTATCGTGCACCGGGGCGCCCAGCAGGTTGCCCGGCGATGCCTGGGTGACGATGGTGGGGGTCACCTTGCCGGG
>JALYYN010000264.1 GCA_030946525.1 Actinomycetota bacterium
GGACTTTTCCATCTCCATCCTCCTCCTGGCATCTTTTTCAGGAGTATATCACCCAGCGTCAATCAAAGCAGCAAGCAGACACTCTTCCCCAACTATTGGGATGACCCCCCACTGAGGAAGCCCATACTTGGGGAGCCTCCATGAATCCATGCGTGAGCGGGAGTCGTCTGGTGCCCGAGTCCGAATAGCTTGTCCAGAAACGGCCACAGGAAGGTCCAGCCCAAGCTCAGCCGCAACGCGGCCCACAGGTACCGGCCTTTCGACGTGGCTGGCTCGGCTGGAGCGGCCTGCGAGACCGGCGCCGCCGCTGACTCGGGCGGGTTGTGAAGGACTGTGGACATGGTTCCTCCTGCGAGAGGAGGCGTCGAGCCGGTGCGGGCGACCTGCCGCTAGAGCGGTCGTCCGGCCAGAACCAGGCGTCTCGTGGGGTCTGCTGGCTGCGCTCTGCCGAGGTCCGGAGCATCGCTCCCGGAGGCTGCTCAGATCACGAAAGCAGGGTCCAACACGGTTACGGGGGTTCCTGCCGGTCACGGGCTCTTTACCCACCCAGCCGCGCCGTCAACCACCCAAGGTCGGCCGAGTTGACTCCAGGCCGACCCTCGTCGCCGGAGCGGGCACGACCTGAACCCGTGCAGGCTCGATCGGGCCCGGTCCAGGGCGACGGTCAGCATCGAGGTGCCGGTGCTACCGTCGGGTTCGGCCCGTGCGATCACGCGTACGCGACCCACCACAGGCGTCGCCCTGGACCCAGGCGACTCCGCTACACAGCGGAAGCGAGGGCTCAGCGATGTCGAACCACGACGGTGATGTCAGTGGCGGTCGGGGGTGGACAGGCGACGTTGCCACACTGAGCGGGCTCGACCCGGCACTGCGCGACAGGATGGACGCGTACCGGCGGGCGGCCAACTATCTCTCGGTCGGGCAGATTTACCTGTACGACAACCCGCTGCTGCGGCGGCCGCTGGAGCAGTCGCACGTCAAGCCGTTGGTGATGGGGCACTGGGGTACGACCCCGGGCCAGAACTTCATCTACGTCCATCTCAATCGGGTCATCTGCGAACGCGACCTGAACATGTTCTATGTCGCCGGCCCTGGGCATGGCGGACCGGCCCTTGTCGCCAACACCTACCTCGAGGGCACCTACAGCGAGATCTATCCCAACATCAGCCGCGACGAGGCCGGGCTGCAGAAGCTGTTCAAGCAGTTCTCGTTCCCGGGTGGGATCTCGAGCCACGTGGCTCCGGCGACGCCCGGCTCCATCCATGAGGGCGGCGAGCTCGGCTACTCCCTCAGCCATGCGTTCGGCGCCGTGTTCGACAACCCCGACCTGACCGTCGCGTGCGTCATCGGTGACGGCGAAGCCGAGACCGGACCGTTGGCCACGGCGTGGCATTCGAACAAGTTCCTCAACCCGATCACCGATGGTGTGGTGCTGCCGATCCTGCACCTCAACGGCTACAAGATCAGCAACCCCACCGTGCTCGACCGCATCGGGCGTGACCAGCTGGAGCAGTTCCTTCGCGGGTGCGGGTGGACTCCTCACTTCGTCGAGGGCGACGACCCCGCCACGATGCACGAGTTGATGGCTGCGACGTTGGATCGTGTCCTCGACGACATTGCCGAGATACGACGAACGGCGCGCGACCAACGCGAGCCGATACGCCCGCAGTGGCCGATGATCGTCCTGCGCTCACCCAAGGGCTGGACCGGTCCCAAGGTCGTCGACGGCCTGGCGATCGAAGGCACGTTCCGCGCCCATCAGGTGCCGCTCCTGGTCGACGCCGATCACCCGGATCACCTCGCGCAACTCGAGACCTGGATGCGCAGCTACCGCCCGGAGGAGCTCTTCGATTCCGACGGACGCCTCCGGGCGGAGCTCGCCGAGCTGGCTCCGAAGGCAGACCGGCGCATGGGAGCGAACCCCCACACCAATGGCGGTCTGCTCCTGCACGATCTGGACATGCCCGACTTCCGCGTCCACGGTGTCGCAGTGGCGTCGCCGGGCAGCGTCGACGCCCAGGACACGAAGGTCCTCGGCGGGTTCCTTCGCGACGTCGTCGCGCTCAACTCGAGCCCGGGCAACTTCCGGATCTTCGGCCCCGACGAGACGGTCTCGAACCTCCTCTCCGCCGTCTTCGAAGTCACTGATCGTCAGTGGGACGCGCGCCGGACCGAGGATGACCAGTTCCTCGCCCCGACCGGGCGGGTCCTGGACTCGATGCTGAGCGAGCATCAGTGCGAGGGATGGCTCGAGGGCTACCTGCTCACGGGGCGCCACGGTCTGTTCAACTGCTACGAGGCATTCATCCACATCATCGACTCGATGTTCAACCAGCACGCCAAGTGGCTCAAGGTCACCGCCGAGCTGCCCTGGCGGCGCAAGATCGCGTCCCTCAACTACCTGCTCGCGTCGCATGTGTGGCAGCAGGACCACAACGGCTTCACCCACCAGGACCCCGGTTTCCTCGACCACGTCGTCAACAAGAAGGCCGGCATCGTCCGGGTGTACCTCCCACCCGACGCCAACTGCCTGCTGTCGGTGGTGGATCACTGCCTGCGCAGCCGGCACTACGTGAACGTCGTCGTCGCCGGCAAGCATGCGCTGCCACAGTGGCTCACCATCGACGAAGCCGTCGTGCATTGCACCGAAGGCATCGGCATCTGGCAGTGGGCCAGCAACGACCAGGGGTCAGAGCCGGACGTCGTGATGGCTTGCTGCGGTGACACGCCTACGTTGGAGATCCTCGCGGCGGTGTCGATCCTCCGGGAACACCTACCAGAGTTGAAGATCCGGGTCGTCAACGTCGTCGACCTGATGAGACTGGAACCCGCCAGCGAGCACCCGCACGGCCTCAGTGACGCCGACTACGACTCGATCTTCACCACCGACAAGCACATCATCTTCGGCTTCCACGGCTACCCGTCGCTCGTGCACCGGCTCACCTACCGGCGGACCAACCGCAACCTGCACGTGCGCGGGTACAAGGAGGAAGGCACCATCACCACCGCGTTCGACATGCGGGTGCAGAACGATCTCGACCGGTTCCACCTCGTCGGCGACGTTGTCGACCGGCTGCCACATCTCGGCGCCGACGGCGCCTACCTGAAGCAGACGATGCGGGACAAGCTCATCGAGCACAAGCGATATATCGACGAGCACGGCCGGGACATGCCCGAGGTCGTCGACTGGGAATGGGGCCAGCCGCGATGACGGCCCGGTCCGCGTCAACAACCGATGACGCGCCTGACCTGCAAACGATGCCGGTCGCCGCGGTCCAGGACGCCCTGGCCGC
>JALYYN010000286.1 GCA_030946525.1 Actinomycetota bacterium
CCGGCGCGCGCCGCCACCTGGTAGGGCGACGCCGAGGCGCGGCCCATGAACAGCTGGGCCACGACGGCGGCGATGAGTCCGGGGACGATGAAACCCGGCCGCCCGGAGGCCTCGGCCGCGAACATCACGCCCGCCAGCGGCACCCGGTAGCCGGCGCCGAGGAAGGCGGACACGCCGATGAGGGGGAAGAAGTTGCTGCCCGTCGCCGCCGTCCGGAACAGCCCGCCGACGGCCCGGCCCAGCAGGGCGCCTTCCACGACGAGGGGAATGAACAGCCCGCCTGCCCCGCCGCCGGCCACGGTGGCCACGGTGGCCGCCGCCCTCAGCAGCAGCAACAACAGTACGAGGGCGACGGCCCGTCGGGGGTCGAAGGCCCAGTCCAGGTTGTCGTAGCCGGCGCCAAGGGTCAGGGGGTCGCCGAACGCGACCTGGGCGACGACGGCGAGCACGGCCAGGACCACGCCGGCGCCCAGGGCCCGCACGGCCGGATGCAGTCCGTTGGCCAGTCGCTTGGCCCGTATCAGGGCCACGGCGAACAGCCGGGCGCCGATGCCGCACAGAACGCCGAGCAACGCGGCGCCGCCCAGGTCGCGCAGGTCGAACGGGGGCGAGCCGGCGACGGCGAAAAGCGGCGCCGTGCCCGTGATGGCCACGAACACGACGTAGCTCACTGCGGCGGCGATGCCCGCCGGCAGCAGCATGCGACGGGCGAAGTCCTCCTGATACGGCACCTCGAGGGCGAAGACCAGCCCGGTGGCCGGGGCCTTGAAGATGGCGGCCACGCCGGCGGCCGCCCCGGCGACCAGCAGCACCTTGGCGTCCTCTCGGGAGAAGAGTCGGCTGAATCGGCGCTGAAGGGCCGAACCGACCGACGCGCCGAGATAGACGGCGGGCCCCTCGTAGCCCATGGCGCCGCCGAAGCCGAGGGTGGCGATGCTGGCCAGCAGGCGTCCGGGCACCGGGCGCAGGTTCAGGCGGGTGCCGGGCTCGTTGAAGTTCTTGATGTACTCGTCCGCCGTCGCCGGGCTGACCCGTCCGGCGAGGAAGTGCAACGCCAGGGCGGCCAGCACCAGCCCGGCCAGGGGGCCGATCACCCGAAGGGCCAGCGGCGCGTGCTGCAGATGGTCGAAGAGCGCCTTGCGGGTCAGGGACTCGAAGCCGGCCACGCCCAGGCCGGTGACCGCACCGGTCAGCGCCGCGAAGAGCACCACCTGGCGGGTCTGGCGTCCCAGGGCGAAGACGTGCTCGCGCTGGCGGGCGAGCTGCGACCGGAACGGCCTTTCGGTCGACGATGGGTCCGCTTCTTCCTCGGCGCTGCTCCCGTCCCCGCCTGCTCTCATCGGTGGCTCCCCTGGGCCCGGAGGCCATCGAGGAGCACGTCGACAGCCCGACGAACGTTGGGCCAGCGAAACCCGGCCGGGTCGAGCACCCGGTGGAGCATGAGGCCGTCGCCCAGAGCGAGGAACACCGCAGCCAATGCGTTGGCCGGCACGTCGACGAGGTCACCGGCGGCGACGGCACTGTCGATCAACGCCCCCAAGTGGGCTCGCCGGTGTTGCATGGCCTCCAGGAAGCGGAGTCGCAACGCCTCGTCCGAGGAGATCTCGGCCCACAGGTCGGCTCGCAGCTGGACCGCAGCGCCGTCGGACCCGCGCTCGACCAGCCCGGCCACGAAGCGCCGAATCTGCTCGACACCGCCCGACTGGCTGCCGGCATCTGCCACCAATTCGGTCATCCCTTCGGCGTCGTCGTCCAGCAATGCGAGAAGCAGGTCGTGCTTGTGGTCGAAGTAGGTGTAGAAGGCGCCCTTCGAAAGACCGGCCTCGACGCACACGTCGTCGACGCGCAGCGTCCTGTACCCGCCCCGGGCGACGCAGCGCCACGCGGCATCGATCAAGCGCCTTCGGCGCTGTTCCTTCGCCTCCGCTGCCAACTTGGGCATTCCATCCAGTATAACAAACCGTCCGTCCGGTTTCTTAATTCGGAATGGCGTCAACTTCCGGTTCCCCAGGATCGGTCCGGAACCACCGGGCGACGACCACGTCGGTCGAGGCGTGGGCGAGGATCGACAGCACGATGACGATGGCGGTCAGGTGGAAGAGCCGGTCGGCGTCGGACACCCCGGACTCGAGGATCAGCAGTCCGTAGACGACGGAGGCGAACCCCTTGGGCCCGAACCATGCGGCGGCGACCCATTCGCGCCGGTCAAGGTCGGAGCGGAACAGGGCGCATGCGAGGGCGATCGGTCGTACGACTACGAGGGCCAGGACTGCGAAGGCGTAGCCGGTCAGGGGTATGTCCCGCAGGAACGACGGCGAGATCAATGCACCGAACAGCAGCAGGGCCGCCAGCTTGAGCAGTTCGGCGATCAGATCGCCGAACTGGTGGAAGGCGGCGCGCATCCCCGGGCTGAGAGTAGCCAGGGTGATGCCGGCCGCGAAGGCGGCCAGAAACTCGTTCGCGTGGGTGATCGACGCCACCGAGAGGACCAGCAGCCCGAGGGCGAACCCGGTGAGCGGCTCGTACAGGGAGGCGGCGCCGAGCACCGGCAGCCGTTCCAGCCTGATGGCCACCCATGGGATGGCGACGCCGAGAGCCACGCCGCCGGCCAGCTGGGGCGCCAGCCGGGGCCCGTGGACCGGGCCGCCGGAGACGACGGCGAGCAGCACGACGACCACGGGCAGCGCCAACCCGTCGTTGAGGCCGCTCTCGACGTTGAGCAGGTGGCGCAGGCGGTACGGCACCTCGTCGCGACCCACGATCGCCGCCGCGAACACCGGGTCGGTCGGGCTCAGGACGGCGCCGAGGAGCAGCGCCTCCGCCCACGGCAGACCGGCCACGAACCGGCCCAGCACGGCGGTGAGCAGGAGGGTGATCGGCAGGCCGACCGCCAGTGCCCGGCCCGGCAGCGTTCCGGAACGAAGATCCCGGAAGGTGACCCGCATCCCGTCGGTGTAGAGCACGCTGAACAGCGCCAGCTCGGCGAACGTGGACACCACGGGGGTCTCCGGGCGGACCCGGATCACGTTCAGAGCACCGGAGCCGAGTACCAGGCCGGCCAACAAGAAGAGCACCGCGGTGGACAGGACACTGCGGTGCGCCAGCGCCGACACCAGGACGGCCACGAGCAGGGTGGCGGCGAACGCGAGCACGACGGCCATGGCGAACCCTACGGGAGCCGGCGATCGGGAGCGGTCAGTCGGACGGAGCCAGGGCCCGGCCGCCGCTGGTCAGCCGGTCGCGGGGTCCGGCCGCGGGTCGCTGAGCTGGGTGCGCAGGCCGGCGAGCAGCGGCGTTCGGAGGCCGATCTGGAACTGGCCTGCGCTGGTGAACTGGGCCAGGTCGGCGGCCAGCTCGACCAGGTTCGGGAACCGGTCGGGCGGCAGGGTGCCGAAGAACAGGTGCCAGTACCGGGACACCTGGCCGTGGCC
>JALYYN010000305.1 GCA_030946525.1 Actinomycetota bacterium
GCTCCACGTGCTGGCGGGTGGCGGCCAGGATCTCGTCGCCGTGGTGGCTCACCCAGTCCCATCGCACCCACGGGTCCGACACTGCGGGCAGACTATCGGCCCGGCATGACTGGCTCACGATGATCAGGCTCGACACGCTCACCAAGCGCTGGGACAACGGCCAGGTGGCGGTCGACGCCCTCGACCTCGATATCGCCGACGGCGAGGTCTGCATGTTGGTGGGCCCGTCGGGCTGCGGCAAGACCACCACCCTGAAGATGGTCAACCGCCTGATCGAGCCCACCAGCGGGCGGATCTTCCTCGATGGCGAGGATGTGACGGGTGCCGACCCGGTCGAGCTGCGACGCCGGATCGGCTACGTCATCCAGCAGGTCGGCCTGTTCCCGCACCTGACCGTGGCCGACAACGTGGCCACCGTCCCCAGGCTCCTCGGCTGGGACAGGGGCCGGATCCGGGCCCGCGTCGACGAGCTGCTGACTCTCGTCGGCCTCGACCCCGCCCAGTACCGCCGCCGCTACCCCCACCAGCTCTCGGGCGGGCAGCGCCAGCGGGTGGGTGTGGCCCGGGCTCTGGGCGTCGACCCGCCTGTGCTGCTTATGGACGAGCCGTTCGGGGCCGTCGACCCGATCGCCCGTGACCGGCTCCAGCAGGAGTTCCTCCGCCTGCAGGCCGCGGTGGCGAAGACGGTTGTCTTCGTGACCCACGACATCGACGAGGCCGTGCGCATGGGCGACCGGATCGCCGTCCTGCGGGAGGGCGGGGTGCTGGAGCAGTACGCGTCGCCGGCCGAGGTGCTGGGCCGGCCCGCGACCCCGTTCGTGGCCGACTTCGTGGGCGCCGACCGGGGCCTCAAGCGCCTGGGCGTCACCCCCATCGACCCCACCGTCCTCGAGCACCCCGTCACCGTGGCGGCCGACGCCGTCCTCGACGACGCCCGCCGGGCCATGGACGCCGCGCTGACGTCGTGGGCCGCGGTGGTGGACACCGACGACCGCCTGGTGGGAGAGCTGCACCGGGGCGATTCCGACGGGGAGGGCGTCGTCCGGGACCGGATGCAACAGGTCGGCGCCCGGGTGGACGCCGGGGCCACGCTGATGGACGTCTCCTCCGCCCTGCTGCTGGCCGACTCGGCCTGGGTGGCCGTCACCGACGGGACCCGGCTGTTGGGAGCGCTCACCCCGGGGTCGTTGCACGCCGCCGCCCGCCGCTCCGCCGGGGGGTAGCCCCGGCTACCCTCGCCGCCATGTCCGACCTCCAGGCCCAGATCGCCGAGCTGTGGGACCGCCGGAGCGAGTTGACCCCCGACGACCACGACGCCCTGGCCGTCGTGCGGGAGGCCGTCGCCCTGCTCGACTGTGGCGAGGCCCGGGTGGCCGAGGTCGACGAGGCGACCGGCGAGGTCGTCGTCCACATCTGGCTGAAGCAGGCCATCCTCCTGCTCTTCCGCCTGTCGGCCATGGAGACCATGGAGCTCGGGCCCTTCGAGTTCGCCGACCGCATCCCGCTGAAGCGCGGCTGGGTGGCAGCGGGGGTCCGGGTGGTGCCCGGCGCGTCGGCCCGCTGGGGGTCCTTCATCGAGCCCGGCGCGGTGCTGATGCCCAGCTACGTCAACATCGGCGCCCGGGTCGGCGCCAACACCATGGTCGACACGTGGGCCACGGTCGGCTCCTGCGCCCAGGTGGGCTCCAACGTCCACCTCTCCGGCGGGGTCGGCATCGGCGGCGTGCTGGAGCCGCCCCAGGCCGCGCCGGTGGTCATCGGCGACGACGTGCTGGTCGGGAGCCGCTGCATGATCACCGAGGGCGCCCTGGTCGGTCGGGGCTCGGTGCTCGGCGCCGGTCTCATCCTGTCGAGATCCATCCCGGTGATCGACGCGGAGAGCGGCGAGGAACTGGGCCGTGGCCGCATCCCGCCCTGGTGCGTGGCCGTGACCGCCACCCGGCCCCGCGTGTACCCCGGCGGGGAGTTCGGGCTGCCGTGCGCGCTGGTCATCCGCCGCCTGGCCGAGGGCGAGCGCCACGACAAGGGCAAGCTCGAGGACCTGCTGCGCCACCACGGCGTGTCGGGCTGAGTTGCCCACCAGCCGGGTGGCCGACCTCCTCAATCTCACCGCCGAGCTGGTCGATATCCCCTCGGTGAGCCATCACGAGGCGGCGGTGACGGACCACCTCGAGGCCATGCTGGCCGGGTTCCCGTGGCTCGAACTCACGCGGGTCGGTGACAACCTGGTGGCCCGCACCGACCTGGGCCGCTCACAGCGGCTGATCCTGGCCGGCCACACCGACACGGTCCCTCCCAACGGGAACGACCGGGCCCGCGTGGAGGGCGACGTCCTGTCGGGCCTGGGGTCGTGCGACATGAAGGGCGGGGTGGCGGTGCTGGCCGAGCTGGCCCGGACGGTCGCCGAGCCGTCGGTCGACACCACCTACGTCTTCTACGAATGCGAGGAGATCGACGCCCGGTACAACGGGGTCGAGCGGCTGTTCCGTGAGCGCCCGGACCTCCTGGCCGGCGACGCCGCCCTCCTCGCCGAGCCCACCTCGGCCCGGGTCGAGGCCGGCTGCCAGGGGACCATGCGGATCGAGGTGACGATGGCGGGGGAGCGCGCCCACACGGCGCGGGCCTGGTTGGGGCGCAACGCCATCCACCGCCTCGCCCCGGTCCTGGCCGCGGTCGCCTCCTACGAGGGGCGGCGGGTCACCATCGACGGCTGCGACTTCCGTGAGGGCCTGCAGGTCGTGCGGGTCGAGGGCGGGGTGGCCAACAACGTGGTGCCCGACCGGGCGGCCGTCACCCTGAACCACCGCTTCGCCCCCGACCGGAGCCCCGCCGAGGCCGAGGCCCACGTCCGCGTGGTCGTCGGCGAGGTGGACGGCTTCGAGGTGACCGACATGGCCCCGGCGGCCCTGCCCGCCCTCGACCATCCCGTGCTGCAACGGGTCCTAGCCGCGACCGGCGACGCCGCCCACGGCAAGCTCGGCTGGACCGACGTCGCCCGCTTCGCGTCCCGCGGCGTCCCGGCCACCAACTTCGGCCCCGGGGACCCGAGTGTGGCCCACAGCGCCGGGGAGCAGGTCACCCGCGCCGATCTGGATCGGGTCTTCGATGTGCTGCGCACGGTCCTGGAGGGGTCATGACCAACGTGACCGTAAGCCGTCGTTTCCGGGCCATCCCCGTGGTCATGGCCCTCCTCGCCGTGGCCACGCTGGTGGCCGGGACCGGCCTGGCCGGGCCCGCGGGCGCCTCCAACGACACCCAGTTCGACCGCCAATGGGCGCTGGCCCAGATCCACGCTCCCCAGGCGTGGCCCAGATCGACCGGCAGCGGCATCACCATCGGGATCGTCGACACCGGCGTCGACGCCGGCCATCCCGACCTGGCCGGGAAGGTCCTGGCCACCTCCGACTGCCTCGGGCGCCCGTGCGTGCTCAGCAGCCCGGGGGACCCCCACGGCCACGGGACGATCGTGGGCGGCATCGCCGCCGCGGTCACGAACAACGGGATAGGCGTGGCCGGCGTGGCCCCCGATGCCCGGCTGGTGGTGGCCCGGGTGCTGAACAGCAACGGCGAGGGTCGCGCCGGCGACATCAACAACGGGATCCGCTGGGTGGTCGACCAGGGCGCCCGGGTGGTGAACCTGAGCCTGGGCGATCCCGACCTGTCCGTGTCCAGCGTGCTGGGGACGCCCCTGCGCAGCGGTATCGAATATGCCTGGAGCAGGGGGGCGGTCCCCGTTCTGGCTTCCGGGAACTACGGCACTGGCTCGGGCGACGTCGGGAGCGGCAACTACGCCGGGCTCGACGCCATCGTGGTCGGTGCCACGACGAGGACCGGCGGGGTGGCCTCGTACTCGAGCGCGGTGGGCAACGCCAAGTGGGGACTGGTGGCCCCGGGCGGGTCCGGCACCGGCGGGGCCGACAGCAACGTGATCTCGACGTTCCCCGTCTCCCTGGGTGGGAGCGGGTACGTCTCCGCCGCCGGCACGTCCATGGCCGCGCCCCATGTGTCCGGCGCCATCGCCCTCCTGCTGGCCCAGGGCCTGGCGCCGGCGGCCGCGGTCAACCGGTTGCTGTCCACCCTGGACAGGTCGGTCCCGTGCGGGACCGGCTGCCAGGGCCGCTTGGACGTCGGCGCCGCAGTCGGCTCCGCGCCCGGCGCCCCGGTGATGACGCCGGCGACCATCGCTGCCGCCCCTCCCGGGTCCTCGGCGCCCCGGACGTCCGTTCCCGGGGTGCCCACCACCGCGACCGCGCCGTCCCGAGCCCCGTCGCCCGCCTCGACAGTCCCGGCCGCACCGGCCCCGACGGCCCCCGCGCCCCGACCGGCGCAGTCCGGCGACTCGTCGGAGCTGGCCGCGCCGCTCGTGTCCGGGCCGGTGCCGGTCGGTGGCCGGTCGACGGGTCAGAACCCGGCCGTCGTGGCCCTCGCCGTCGCCCTCGTCCTCGGAGCGGCCGGCGCGGTGGGCGGGGTGGGCCTGCGACGGTTCAGCTCCTGGTAGAGCCCGAGCCAGGTCGCTCACGCCGCCGGCCGGCCCTACCGTCGGCAACGGGCGGGTCCAGGACCGGCCAAGCAAACGCACCAGCAGGGAAGGCCCTGTCTGCGCTCAGCAGGACCTGCAGACCGACCAGATCGCGCCTTCGACGTATCGCGGCCTGCGCTCTGACCGGCACACGAGTGGGCAATGCGTGCGAGGCGGCACACGGTGTTCTGGGACGCGCGGTCTGGGCGAGGAGCGCAGTACCACTCGGTGGTCGCCCTGGCCCCCACGACCAGGGAGACCAGGCGATGTGGTCGGCCGGCGGATGCCCGCTGGCGGTGGTCCGGGTCGCCCCCGACCACCACGACGGTCCCATCCCTCGGTCTACGGTTCGCGACCGAGGCCGGCGTCCCGAGTTCGCACGATGGCCTGGCTTCGCTGGGTGACGTGGAGCTTGTTGAGGATGGCCGACACGTTGTTGGCCACGGTCTTGGTGAACAGGTGGAGGCGGTCACCGATCCCGGCGATGGTGAGCCCGGCGGCGAGGTGGTCGAGGATGTCGCGGTCGCGGCTGGTCAGATCGGCGAAAGCAACCTTCGCGCACCTGGAAATCGACCCCCAGGTGTCAAAGTCGGGTCGGATCATCCGGGCGTAGCTGAACTCGGCTGCCTCGACTCTGCGCCCCACTTGTGTGAACCCGCCGGTCAGGGTTCCGCGATAGTGAGCGGCAGTTCGTCTCGGCTGGCGTGTCGGGCGGTGGCGAGCACCGAGCCGGCGAGCACCACGATGAACCCGACGATCGACGGAGCGCGGAGCGACTCATGGAGGAAGACCGCGCCGAGCACCACCGCCACCGCCGGGTTGACGTAGGTGATGATCGTCGCCGGGGCGGGGCCGACCTCGCGGATCAACTCGAAGACGGGAAAGCCAGTGCCGTGCGGAGGAGCCCCAGCGCGACGACAGCAGCGACCACCCGGCCCGAGGGCACAGAGGCCGGCGCGTCAAGGAACGCCATCGGCGCATAGCCCACCGCGCACAGGCCGAGCGACGCGGCCACCACGCCGAGTGTCGGCATCTCGTGCAGCGTCCGGGCGAGGATGCCGGGGCCGACGGCGTAGCCGACGATCACGACACTGACCATGGCGACGGACCCGGGGTCGGCGCCTCCATTGTCGAACCCCGCCAGCAGGACGACGCCAGCCAAGCCGAGCACCAGCCCGCCGCCGGTGCGCAGTCCGAGGGTCTCGTCGTCGCCCAGCCGCCAGGCCAGGGTGAAGCCGACGAGCGGCACGGCGGCCACCAGCAGCCCGGCGAGCGAGCTCGAAAGCATCTGCTCGGCCGTTGACAGCAACAGCCACGGGACCGCCAGCTCGATGACGGTTTAGGCCCCGAGGGCCGCCGACGGTGCCCGAAGTGGCGCCAGGTCACCCCTGAAGACCACCACCGGCAGCAGGACGGCCGCGCCGATGACGGTGCGGCAGAACACCAGCATCACCGGGCTCAGGTCCTGCACTGCGACCTTGATCAGCAGGTAGTGGATGCCCCAGATCACCGACATGGGCGCGAACAGGAGGATGCCTCGCCGGCTCACGGGGTCGGAGCGTAGGTGGCCCCTCGAAGACGGAACGACGCCGCGCTCGCGCCGGGAGGGCTTGGGTCCGGAACCGGCCTGGCCTCCACGTCCATGACGTCCTGTCTTTACCTGGGCGCTGAACTCATGGGTGCCCGCGCTGCATCGTCAGCCGAACACGCGGGCCCGAAACGGACCGACCACCTACCCTGTCGCCCTTGTGAGCCGTGCGCGTGAGAGTTCCGACTGGGACAACGACCTTGCCGCGGCCCGGCCGCTCGAACGCAAGGTCCACGCTGCGCTCGACAACCACCCTCGAATCAGCCATCTCGCCGACTACACGAGCGAGATGGACGCCCTCGATTTCCACTTCAGGTTCGAGCGAGCAGACGTCCATCTCGACCTGAAGGAGAAGTGGCAGCGGTCCGGGGCTCAGACGGCGGACCTGTGGCCCGAGACCCCCCGCGACGAGTTGTTCGTCGTGGACGAGACGGCATTCCGAAAGCTGGTCTGGGAGCAGGGCCTCGGCTACCTCCTGGTGCACGACCGACCACGGCAGCGGTGGCACGTTTTCGGGCCGTGGGAGCTCTGCCTCGGTCCTCGGCGGAGGTTCGATCGACTCGGCAACAGGACCGGGCAGGACTTCCTCAAGGGGAAGCTCCTCCTCGACTTCAGAACCGCTTCGGCCACGACGAGCGAGCTCGAGATCGACGCCCTCCTCAAGGTCGTGCGAGAAAGCCGGGCTGCGCTTCACAGGGTGCGTGCCATCCCGGTCCGATCCGAGGCAGACCTCCCGGTGCTCCCTCGGCCCGCGCAACCCACCGACTCCAATCCGTCACCGGCGAGAGCAGTCGAACCAGTCGCCCACCCAGATACGGAGCCAGACCCGGAGTGGAGCGGCCTGAGTCGTGAGCTCGTCAACGCGGTCAAGGCGAAGTCGGGGTGGGCCCGACCCACGGCGGCGCAGCGTGCTGCCATCCCCGCCATCCTTCAGGGACGGAACGTCCTGATCCTGTCGCCGACGGCCGGTGGCAAGACCGAGGCGGCGCTGTTGCCCCTGCTCGACCTCCACCGGCAGCAGGGCTGGGGGGCGGCATGCCCGTCGATCCTGGCGATCAGTCCGTTGAAGGCCCTCCTCGACGACCAGCTCGAACGGTGGCGCAGCGCCACGGCGCTCGTTGGTGCCTCGGCCTTCGCCTGGCACGGCGACGTCGGCATCGATGCCAAGAAGGCGTTCAAGGACGACCCCGACGACGCCCTCCTCACCACCCCGGAGAGCCTGGAGCTGCTGCTGACGTCGCCCAGCCACGACGAGCGGTCGTTGTTCGCCGGACTACGAGCGGTCGTGATCGATGAGGTGCACGCCTTCGTCGGGACCGCTCGAGGCGCGCAGCTCGCCAGCCTCCTCGAGCGGCTCTTCCAGTTCGTCGAAGCCGACTTCCAGCGCATCGGGCTCTCCGCCACCGTCGGTGCACCGGAGAAGGCCCTCGGATGGGTGACGGGTGGCTCGCTTCGAGAAGCGGAGTTGGTCGTCGGTGGCGCCCCGATGCAGGGCGAGGACGTCTCGATCCGCACCTACGCCGATGAAGCGGAAGCCCTCAAGGCCGTCACGGACGCCACAAGCGACCATAGGTCCATCGTCTTCACCCGCTCCCGTCGCCGGGCCGAGCAGCTGGCGCACCTGATGGGCGCCCCCGTCCACCACTCATCGATCGCCGCCGAGGATCGCGATGCGGTGATCAAAGCGCTGCGGCAGGGCTCGCTGCGATGCCTGGTGGCAACGAGCGGCTTGGAGATGGGTATCGACATCGGGGACCTCGATCTGGTGGTTCATGACGGAGCTCCCACGTCGCCCAGCAGCTACCTGCAACGGCTGGGTCGGGCTGGCCGCAAGACGGGGCAGAGGCGGCTGGTCTTCACGTTGGGCGAGCCAGACGATCTCCTGCTCGTCCTCGGAATCCTTGTCCGGGTGCGGCGGAACGGGCTCGAGCAGGTCGACCCGCAGCGCGGCGCACGGCTGGTTCTGGGGCAGCAGGCACTGGCCGCAACCTGCCAGTCCTTCATCGCCGACCGGGCGCAGCTTGGCGAGACACTGCGCTGGAGCCCCACCTTCGCCGGCCTGGACGGCGACATCGAAGCCACGATCGACCACCTTTTGGCTGACCGGTGGCTCCAGGGGGACGGCGACCGGCTGGTACTCGGTCCGAAGGGCCAGGAGCGCTTTGGCGGCAGCCGTGGCGTCGTCAACCTCCTGGCGACGTTCCAGTCCTTCGCCGGGGCGACCGTCGTGGATGAATCGGGGCGCAAGGTGTGCACGGTCGACTGGAGCGAGGTCGACGAGCGCGACCGCGGGCGTCGAGGCGGGGGACTCGTCGTGTCGGGCCGATCGTGGACGGTGGTGCGGATCGACCGCGAGGAGGGCATCCTCGTCGTCAAGCCCGGCGAGGGTGGCGAGCCGCCGTCGTGGCGAGGACCGATGGTGGAAGTCGAACGGGCCACGTGGGAAGCGGTGAGGGAGGTTCTCGGCAGTACCGACGTCCCCCTCGATGCGGATGACAGAGCCCACGAGTGGCTACGCAGCCAACGCGCCACGTGGGCCGACAGGCTGGCTGACCCAGTCCGGGCGGTCGGTGCCTCCACGGTGGTGGACAGCTTCTGCGGCGTACCGGTCCATCGAGCCGCCCTGGCCGCGTTAGAGATGGACGGACATGCGGAGGGTGCCTCCTGCGAGCTTGTCGGCGGGCTGCCGGCGCTCGCCCAGCGGGCCCGATCACTCCTTGGGAGCTTCGATGCCGTGCTCGACACCGAGGCGGGACGTGTCGCACCTCAGTTGCAGGTCCGTTATCCGGAGCTCGTGCCACCGGCCGTGCTCCTCGCCGAGGCGAGGCGCTTCCATGTCGATTCCGATGGACTGCATCGCTTCCTTACGCTGCTGGCGGAGGCCTAGATGGCATTTCTGATCCCTGAGAACCTCCGCCGCCGGAATGACGTCGCCACGGGCGTGCACCGCACGGCCCGCCTCCTCCAGGACGCACTGGATGACGCTTCCACGGCCTGGTACGAACCGCTCTTCGACGTCGGGGGCCAACGACCGGACCTCGTGGTGCTCGTGCCAGACGTCGGCATCCTGGTGCTCGAGGTGCTCGAGGAGAAGGCGGGCGCGATCAGGGGCGTCCAGGACGGGAAGCTGGCGATCACCAAGTCGTCGGCCGAGCAACTCGTCGACGACCCGCTGGGGCGGGCGCAGGCCTTCGCCGAGAGACTGCGTGCTGCCGTCGCCGGGTCGCCCTTTCTCTCCGACGACGAGCGCCTCCCGGTGGCAGCCGTCGCCGTGCTGCCGTACCTTTCCCGCTCCGATGGCGCGCGGAAGCGGCTCGACCAGGTCATGGACCTGGAGCGCTGCGTCTTCCGGGACGAGATCGAAGCCGGGCTCACTGATGGCGAGCGCTTCCGCCGGCAGCTGATGCGCATCCTCAGCGGACCGCTACGGGATCCGCTGTCCGAGGAAGCAGAGAAGGCGCATCGGGCGCTAATCCATCCTGACACAGTGATCGGCTCGTCCCAGCTCCAGTTCCCCTCGGCGACGCCGGAGGACGACCTCAAGGTGCTCGACCGGGCCCAGGAGGCACTGGCCAAGGGCTTGGGCGAGGGCCACCGAGTCGTCCGTGGTGTGGCCGGTTCCGGCAAGACGCTCATCCTTGTCTACCGGGCCCGCATCCTCGCCCGGGCGTTTCCCGCACAGATGGTCCTGGTGACCTGTTACAACCGCTCGCTGGCCGGGGTGCTGCAGCGCCAGCTCGACTATCCCAACGTTCGGGTCCGCCGGCTCGACCCTCTCCTGTCTAGGGCCAGGAGAGCGGGCGGTCTCGCCGAGATGGGCTTCGAGACCACGACAAAGGAGGAGCGGGGGCAGGCGGCGCTCGATGTGCTGGACGCTCATCCGAACGCCGTCGGGCGCTTCGACCATGTCCTCATCGACGAGGCGCAGGACTTCGTGACCGAGGAGCTGGCCTTCGCGGTGCGGCTGTTGAAGCCGGACTCGGACTCGCTGCTCGTCGTCGCCGACGCCGCCCAGAACATCTACAGCAACAAGTTCCGCTGGAAGGACGCTGGCATCAACGCCGTCGGTCGCACCCGGGTCCTCGACGCCAGCTACCGCAACACCCGGGAGATCCTCGAGTACGCCAACGACTTCCTGATGCGGGGCGGCGACTTCAAGGCGGACGCCTCGATCGACGACGAGACGGCGCTGATTCCACCGAAGATGAGCCATCGCTCGGGACCCTTCCCCACGTTCCTGTACGTCGAGACGCCCCAGCAGGAAGTGCTCCGAATCGCCGACCACTGCCGGGCGCTTCTCGACTCAGGCGTCGGCCCGTCCTCGATCGGTGTCCTGTACGGGTCGCGCTACACCGGGGGCTTCGACTGGACCGGGTCGCTCCTTGCAGCCCTGAGGACCAGGGACGTCCCCGTCTTCTGGGTTACCGACCCGGCTAACGACCACAACAAGGACCACGTCGGCGAGGACGACTCGAAGGTCGTCCTATCGACCATCCACTCGGCGAAGGGTCTGGAGTTCTCACACGTCGTGATGTGCGCGTACCTCGACGACCGGCCGCCCGAGAAGCGAGTTCTCAGTCGGCGCCTGATCTATGTCGGGATGACACGGGCCACCCACCAGCTGATGCTCACGGCGAGCGGGAAGCACGAGTACATCGCCGACCTAGAGACGTGACCGATTCCTGCCGGAACTGCGAAGCTCACGGTGGCCTCACACGTCAGCGTGGCACTTCAACGCCGGGGAGTAGGAGGTGTAGAACGCCGAGGAGCCGCGCGGCCCAGTGCGACGACGCCACCCCTCGACCAGCACACGGGCATCGTCTCCGGGTCGCTGACGGCTGGAGCGACGGCCTGGATGACCGCTCAGGCCCGCGCGCCGGCGATGCGCCGGTAGGCCGGCCGCCGAGGCGGGTCACTGGACCAGCACGCGCGCCGGCACCTCCCGGCGTATAGCCTGCGCCGTCTCGGCATTGCAGCCGTCGCCCAACCAGCTGAAGAACCTCCCCGCCCTTCGGTGTGCGCCTTGCCGGGCGCCGCCTCCGCAGCCCTGTGCTGCTTTGCCATCGCGCGAAGCTCCTCGCTGACGGGCGGCAGTGACACTTCAGGGCGCTAACGTGCCCCACATCCGCGGCCGACCGACGGTCGGTCCACCGTCCCGAAACGCCGGCTAGGTGAGCCGCTGATTCTCCAACAGCGCGGCCGTCTCCCGGTACCGGACGCCGGGGATCAGGTGGACGCCGTCGAAGGCGCCGCTGTCTGCGATGCTCCCGGCGAGCTGGCACGCGAGCTCCGCTCCCGCATGTCGGTCGGTCTCGACCGCATCGATCCAGCGCTGCGGAATCGTGATCTGGGGAATGTCGGCGACGAGCTTGCGGGCCATGGCGGCGCTGGGCAGGACCATGACGCCGGCATAGACCTCGCCATCGAAGGCAACCGTGTCCCGCCATGCCAGCAACTGCTCCAAGTCGAACGACACCTGGACGAACAGGAAGTCGGCTGCACGCTTCCAGGACGGAAGGGGCTGCAGCCGGGTCGTCACTCCCGCCCGGAACCTGCCGGCGTGGCCTTGGTGCTCCTGGCTGAACTCGTGCAAGTTGTCGATCATCGAACGCACGGTCAACTGGCCGGTGCGGGCGCCCGAGACCGGGGCATCGCCGTAGACGAAGAGGAACTCGTCGACGCCGTAGGCCGCCCCCGTCAGCAGATCACGCCGGAACCCAAGGGCGTTGCGATCCCGGGCATTGAGGCAGGCGATCGCGCGCCCGCCCATGCGGTCGACCTCGTGTGCCACTGCGATGCTGGAAACGGTCGCCCGGCCGACGTGGTTGTCGGGTATCAGGTAGGCAGAGGCAACCTTGCTCAGGACCCCGATCTGATGCCGCACATGCATCATGTCCGGCTTGGTCGGAGGCTCGATCTCGCAGATCCACTCGAACGCCGAACGACTCATTGCCGCAGGCTATCGACCAGCTCCGGCGGGATCGCCCATTCCGGCGCCCGTGGGGTACGTCCGATGGCACCCGCGGGACGGGGTATCCCCGTTACGCCGAACTCGGCATAACTGGGACTATGCCGAGGATTGGATTATGCCGCGATCTCCTTCGAATGCTGAGCGTGGAGCGAGATCAGCGTCGGTGCTGGCGGCATAATCAGAGGTCCGACAGGAAGGCGAGCAGGCGGTCCGGGGGCCGGTAACGGCCGCGACGGACGTGAGGCGGCCTGGTGCGGTCGAGCGCCTTCTCCTTGATGGCCAGGTCGGCGTGCGCGTAGATGTCGGTCGTCTCGACCTGCTCGTGGCCGAGCCATAGAGCCAGAACGGCGCGGTCGACCCCGGCGCGCCGCAGCGCCATGGCGCAGGAGTGCCGCAGCACGTGGGGCGTCACGTTCTTCGCCCGAAGCGACGGCTGCTGGCTGGCCGCGGTGGCGGCGTGCCTTTCGACGAGCGCTTCCACCGCGTCTCGGCTGAGGCGGGTGCCTCGGCGTGTGGGGAACAGCGGGTCGTCAGGGCCACCGCCGCGTTCTTTCATCCAGGCGCCTAGCACCAACACGGTGCTGCGTCGCAGGGGTGTGCAGCGCTCCTTCCTCCCCTTGCCCCAGCAGCGCACGTGCGCCCCGGCGCGCAGCTCCAGGTCCTTGTTGGCCAGCCCGGTGAGCTCGGAGACGCGCAGCCCGGTCTGCAGGGCCACGAGGAGGAGGGCCTGGTCCCGCCTTCCGGTCCAGGTGGTCTGGTCGGGGCTGGCGAGCACGGCGTCGGCCTCCGGCTCGGTGAGGAAGGAGACGACGGCGCGGTCGCAGCGCTTGTTGGGGATGGCGAGGACCCGGGCGATGACCGCCGCGTGCTCGGGGTGGCGCAGGGCGGCGAAGCGGAAGAACGAGCGGATGGCGGCCAGGCGGGCGTTGCGGGTGCGCGGGCTGTTGTGTCGCTCGATCTCGAGGTGTTCCAAGAAGGCGCCGATCAGGGGGGCGTGGAGGTCGGCCACGTCCAGCTCGGAGGGCTGTTTGCCGCTGCGACGTGCGGCGAAGCCCAGCAGCAGCCGCCAGCCGTCGCGGTAGGCGGCCACCGTGTTGGGACTGGCCTGGCGCTGACACATGAGCCGCTCGGTGAAGAACGCCTCCAGCGTGGGGGCGAGGGCGGTCACGGCCGGCGCCGTTCCGCTCGCTCCAGGCGCTGTGATGCGAGGAGCAGCAGTTCGGGGACGGCGGAGAGATACCAGAACGTGTTCTCCGGGTTCGAGTGCCCCAGGTAGGTGGACAGCAGTGGCATGTGGGCGTCGACGTTGACCCCGGCCCGATACCACTCGATCAGGGTCCGCACCGCGAACCGGTGCCTCAGGTCATGTGGCCGGGGCCGTCGACCGGAGTAGTCGAGGCCGGCACTGCGGACCAGGCCGGCGAACACGTTGTTGAAGCTGCGGCCGAGCCGGGTGCCCCTCGTGGTGATGAAGAAGCTGGACGCGTTGGGGCGAGGGCACAGCTCCTCGCGCAGCTGGGCGTAGCTGCGCAGCGCCTTGATGGTCGTCGGGTGGAGCGGAAGGGCGCGGCTCTTCTGGAACTTCGAGTTCCACACCGTCAGCACCCCCTCGTCCCAGTCGAGGTGATCGCGGTCCAGGCGCATCGCCTCCCCGGAGCGCATCCCGGTGACGGCCAGCAGGCCGATGACGGTCTCGTAGGTGGCCGCCCGCAGCGGGGAGCGCAGGGCGCGGGCCGCGGCCATGAGGGCGGCGACGTCGGCGTCGGAGTACAAGTACGGGGCGGTGCGGCGGCACCGGTGGGGCAACACGCCCAATGGCGGAACCTCGGTTGCCGGGTCGATGGCCTTGAGGTGGCGGGCGAAGCCGCGCACCATGGCCAGGCGCCGCGCCCACCACACCGGCGTGCAGCCTGTGGGCTGGGTCGCCCAGGCCACGGCCAGCTCGGTGGTCACTGTCGATGCCCCCGCGGCTTCGACAAAGGCGACGAAGTCGGGGAGCTGGCGGCCGTTCTCGGTCAGCTTGAAGCCCAGCGCCCGCCGCACGCTCAGGTAGTCCGCCACCGATCCGCTGAGGGCGCTCATGCCGCACCGCCCGGCCACGGCGCCGCCAGCGCGCTCAACGCCACGAAGTCGACCTTGGCGTACAGGGCGGTCACCTGGCTGCTGCGCTGGCGCAGTACCTGGCCGACCTCCTCCAGCGACGCGCCGGCTCGCAACATGGCGGTCGCCGCGCTGTGACGGAGGCGATGGGCACCCACCACGGGCAGCCCGGCCCGCTCACAGCCGCGACGCACGACGGTCCTAATGCTCGAGGCCGACATCGCGGTCATCGGCGGCTGCGCCCGGACGAACAAGGCGCGGCAGCCTCCGCCAGGCCGCCCGTCGCGCAGGTAGGCGACCAACGCCTCTCCGACATCGACAGGCAGTGGCAGCCGCTCGATCCGGTCCCCCTTGCCCCGAACCAGGACCTCGCCCGCTCGCCAGTCGAGATCGTCGAGGGTGAGCGCCGCCACCTCCCCAGCCCGAAGGCCCAGGCGGGCCAGGACCAGCATGACCGCGTGGTCTCGACGCCCGAGAGCGGTGGCGCCGCCGTCGGCCAGCAACGCCCTCAGCTCCGCCTCCCCCAACCATCGGGGCAGGTTCCCTCCGTGAGGCCCCGACGGTGCCGGCACCGCTGGCGCCAGCTGGCGATCGGTGAGCCCCTCGAGATACAGGTAGCCCAAGAACGACCGCAGCCCGGCCGCCAGGTTCTTGGCCGTGCCCACGCTGAACCGGGGGCATTGGCGCACCATGAAGCCGGTCACATCGCCAACGGTCAGCGACTTCAGATCCCGGCCGTCGCCTTCGGACAAGAACAGTCCGGCCGCCCGCACGTAGTACTTGACCGTGCTCGCTGCCAGCGACCGTTCCGCCGCCAGCCAATCTCGATACTCCTCCACGAGCCGCGCTTGCGGGCTCCCCAACACCATCTGACGATTGCTCATGATCTCTCCTCTCCTCCGGGCCTTGACCCCAGAGGAGAGAAGCATCGATCAGACCGGCGGAATTATGCCGACCGAGTACGACGAGCCGCTGGGCTCGCGACCAGGCCGAGCGCGGTCAGCCGAGCTCGAAGCCACATAATCCGATCCTCGGCATAGTCCCAGAACACCATCCGCTCATGGTAGGCCCCGTCATCCCAACGCCGGTCTGGGGTCACTCACCTGGCGAGGGCCGTTCGTTCCTGGGCGGGATCGTCGGTTATGCCCGCCCAGGCCGAGCCTTCACACCCGATACCTACCGCCGGATATCGCTCGGTGCCGTATGAGCCAGAACCGAGCGGTAACGCGCGAGGGCGCCCCTAACGCGCGTCCCAGAAGACGCTTCTGAGAGCGCTCAGCCGCGCCCCACTGGTGCCGTTCCGGGCGTAGGGCTCCATATATGCGCACTATGGTCGTGCCGAATGGACGTTCGTGCTGAAATACGTCCGTTCGGAAAAGCTACGAGCGGCGTCGCCGGCGCGGCTCATTGGGACGTGGTGCGGCGCGCCGTTGTGCTGACCGGACATGGATCCGCATTTCCACCGGGTCCTGTCGGCCCGCCTCCACGAACGCGTCCAGGTCGACCGGGCGGAAGCGTACGAACTTGCCCACCTTGAAGTAGCGGACCCGCTTCTCCAGGACCAGGCGGCGTACGAAGGCGTCGGTCACCCCGAGGTAGGCAGCCGCCCCTGCGACGTTGAGCAGGGCATTGCCCTCAACCGGCTGGGTGGACACCTGTCACTCTCTCCCGTCGCCGAGGCCGGGTTGGCTCGGCCCACGCCCGGCGGATAATCGCGGCCTCGGCTTCTGAAGCGGCTGACATTCCGAGTCCGGTTCCGGGGCCCCGGGCGGAAGCTCGCGCCGGCAGTTGGCTGCCCCGAATACGGCGTCGGGGCCGTGGACGTCCTTCACGCCGTCACCATCGCTGTCCGGCGCATTCCCGTAGATGGCCAGCGCTTGGTCGGGAGAACCCGACACCGCGACGGTGCTCATGTGCCGGCAGGGTCGCGGCCGGCCGTCGGGAGGGTCGGTGCCGAGGACAGAGGCAGGATCCATGGGCGGATCGTGCGCCTTTGATGTTGACGAAAATGTTGCGGCCCGCTCCCCCAACGTTGCGCGCCCGCCGGCTGAGGTGGCCGCAACGTTGCCGCCCGGCCTCCGCCGGCCTGGGGGCGAGCCGGGCGTCGCCGGGGTCGCGAAGCGGCCCGTTGGCGCTGGAGCGTCCGGGCGTAACGCAAAGGTGAGGCCGAAGATGCTGGTCAGGGCGTTGTTGCGGCAAACGGTGCAGCGTCGAAGCCCATGGCCGGCAACGTTGCCACGCCCGGGAGGACATGTTGCCGGCCGCGATGTTGCGGCCCTGCAACATGCTCCCGTGCCGGGCTGGCCCGCGTCCGGCGCGACGCGGTGTGGCCGTGAAGAAAATCGTGGCCGCGGGGTCGCTCGTCAACGTTGCCGTCAACACCGAGTCCTCATGCTGCGCGGCCATGGGG
>JALYYN010000335.1 GCA_030946525.1 Actinomycetota bacterium
GTGCAGTTCGTCAAGAGCGGCAAGTGGAAGACCGGTGAGCGCAAGCTGGCCGATCACCTCGATATCGAGTGGCACACGCTCGGGGACGGCTTCACGTGGGAATCAGCCGACCTGGACGAGACCACGGCCAAGGGCCGCCACGCCTGGGACGTGGCCCGCGAGAAGCTAGCCTCAGGCGACTTCGACCTGCTCGTGCTCGACGAGCTCACCTACGCGGTGACCTACGGCTGGGTCCCGGTCGCCGACGTGGTGGAAGGGGTTCGCAACCGAGCGCCCCACACCAACGTGGTCATCACCGGACGCGACGCGCCCGACGAGCTCATCGCCCTGGCCGACACCGTCACCGAGATGCGCAAGGTCAAGCACGCCTACGACCAGGGCATCAAGGCCAAGAAGGGCATCGAGTATTGACAGTCGGGCGATAGAGTCTGGCCGGTGGCAGATCCGGTCGACCCCACGTTGCGCGACGAGTGGGCGGTGCAGTGCATGGAGCGCCAGCTCGTGGTCCTCGACGACCTGGCCGCCCGCGCCTCGGACGCCCGCGCCTGGCTGGCCGTCGACCGCCACGCCCGGAGCTACGCCCGCCACCTCGACACCTGGCGGGGCCGCGCCTTCCCCGGCGCCAAGGCCGAGATGGAGCGCCACGCGGTCGAGCTGGCCGACCGGGCGCGGCGGGCCGACGCCGAGGTCGCCGGAGTCGACCGGGAGGAGCTCGACGCCGCCCGTGCCGCCCTGGGCCTACGGCTGGCCGTCATCGGCAAGGGGGGCGCGGGCAAGACCGTCATCTCCTCGACCCTGGCCCGCCTCCTGGCCCGGCGCGGGCGGAACGTGTTCGCCTGCGACCTCGACGTCAACCCCGGTCTGGCCATCAGCCTGGGTCTGCCGCCGACCGAGGCCGGACTGCCGCCGGGGGCCGTCGAGGAGCACCCCGGCTCGATCTACGGCTGGCAGCTCACCGGCGACATGCGGCCCATCGACGTGGTCGAGCGCTTCGCCTCGGTGGCGCCCGACGGCGTGCGCTTCCTCGGCGTCGGGAAGCTGAATGGCTCCGACAAGTCGGCCGCCAAGCAGTCCGTCGCCGCCCTGGTGCACCTGCTGCTCGGCATCGGCGAGCCCGACTGGGACGTCATCGCCGACCTCGAGGCGGGCCCGACCACGCCCTTCGAGCGGTACCACGCCTTCTCGGAGGACGTGGTGGTTGTCGTCGGCCCGGCCTGGCGGTCGGCCATGACCGCCCGCCGCCTCCTTCCCATGGTGGAGGACCGCCGCCTCACCGTCGTCTCGAACCGGTTCCGCGACGAGCCCGACCATCCCGGCCTGATGGCCCGGGTCCGCATCCCGAACGACGCCGACCTGGCCCAGGTCGAGCGCGAGGGCCTCTCGCCGCTCGACGAGTGCCCCGACTCGCCCGCCATCGCCGCCATCGACCGTCTCGCAGCCCTGCTCACGGGCGCCGCGCGTGAGGCGGCGCCCGACAACAACCAGGAGGTTCCGGTATGAAGATCGCCGTCTGCGGAAAGGGTGGATCCGGGAAGAGCACCATCTCCGGAGCCCTCGCCCGTCACCTGGCCCGGCAGGGCCACAAGGTCGTGGCCCTCGACTGCGACCCCAACCCGAATCTGGGCATCTCCCTCGGCGTGCCGCGTGAGGAGGTCGAGGCGATGAAGCCGATCCTCAACGCCCTGCTCGACGCCGGCCACACCCACAAGGACCCCAAAATCGAGGCCGAGGAGCTGCTGAGCCGCTACGGCGTCGACGCGCCGGAAGGGATCCGCCTCGTCGCCACCGGGAAGATCGAGCGGCCGTCGAGCGCATGCCTGTGCTGTGGCTCCCACAACACGACGCGGCAGTTCTTCGGCGAGCTTCCGGCCGACGACCGGATCGTCCTCGCCGACCTGGAAGCCGGACTCAACGACCTGATCTGGGCCAAGCCGGGCGCCGGGGACGTCGTCCTCGCCGTCACCGAGGGCAGCGCCAAGTCGGTGGAGATCGCCCGGCGGGCCTGCCGCCTCGGTGAGGAGCTGGGCGTCGCCCGCATCATCGGGATCTCGAACCGCACGGTCAGCGATGTCGACGCCAAGCGGATCGCCGAGGAGCTCGGTGTGGAGATGTTCACCATTCCGGAGGACAGGGCCATCGAGGACGCCGACCACCTGGGCGTGGCCGCCATGGACGCCGATCCGACCTCACCCGCCGTCGTGGCCATCGGCCGACTGGCGGCGTTGATCACGGCCTGAGGTCCGCGCTCGGTACACTGTACGGCAACGTGCAGGTGGTCGTCGCCGATACGGGGCCAATTGCAAGCTTCGCAGATGGGATGGGCGATGAGGGGCCGCACAACCAGACCCGGCGGCCGGAGCATGACCGGCAGGGCCCTGGTCCTGGTCGCCCTCGCCCTGGCCCTCCTGGTCCGGGACGGGAAGCCCTCGACGGCACAGCCGGTGATCTTCACCGTCACCTCGACCAACGACAACGGCGGCGCGCCGGGAAACGGCCTCACCCTTCGACAGGCGGTGATCCTGGCCGGCGAAAACGGCACCGAACGCGACACAATCAACTTCGCCATCGTCGATCCGGAGTTCGGCAGGCCGGTTGCGTCCGCAGTGATCGCGCTGCTGAGCCCGATCGAGATCACCTCGCCCGTCCTGATCGATGGGACCACCCAGCAGCCCAGCGCCGGCAAGCCGGTGATCGAGATCACCAAGGGCGTCACCGACAGCGGCGACCCGTTCAGCGGCATCGTGCTGGATCAGGAGTCGGGGGGATCGACGATCAGGGGTCTCTCGGTCACCGGCTTCACCAACGGCGGAAATCCGAGTCTGGTCAAGAACGCCGGCATCGACGTCGGGACCTCGAACAACGTCATCACCGACAACTACATCGGCCTGAGCACCGACGCTTCGCAGTTCGGCAACGACGACGGCGTGGACCTAGGCGGCAACGGCAGCAACAACACGGTCGGCCCGAACAACGTCATCTCGGCGAACCGCAACGACGGCGTGCACGTGTTCGGGAGCAACAACTTCGTCCGGGGCAACGAGATCGGCGTGGACCCGAGCGGCTCAGCGGAGGCGCCGAACGAGCGGGCGGGCGTGTACCTCGGCGTCTCGGCATCCAACAACACCGTCGGAGGGTCCGCGCCGGGCGATCGCAACGTCATCTCCGGGAACCTCGAAGCGGGCATCGACGCCGACGACACGACGGGCCTCCCCCCGAACATCTACCAGGGCAACTACATCGGGACCGATGCGTCTGGCACCGCGGCCATCGGCAACGGCACCGGGATCTCACTGTCCAGCACCGTGGCCACCATCGGGGGCACGGGAGCCGGCGAGGGCAACCTGATCTCGGGCAACGAGGGCGACGGCATCTCCGCGCTCAACGCGAACGGGACGGTCATCGAGGGGAACCGGGTGGGCACCGACGCCGGAGGCACGTCCGCGATCCCGAACGGTGGACCGGGGGTGCATGTCACCGGCGGCGCCGTGACCATCGACGGCGCCAACCTCATCTCCGGCAACAGCAACGCCGGGATCTATCTCAACCAGGCCGACGGGACGGTCGTCGAGGGGAACCGGATCGGCCCCGACGCCAGCGGCAGTCAGATCCTGGGCAACGGCCTCTGGGGCATCCACATCGACTCCGGATCCAACTACCGGGTCACTGGCAACGTCATCTCCGGGAACGGATCGTTCAGCACCGATCCGGAGAGCGGTCTCACCACCTTCAACGGGGGCCGAGGGATCGAAGCGCTCTTCGTCGACGGACTGACAGTGGACGGCAACCTCATCGGCACGACGCCCGCCGGTGATGCCGCCCTGTCCAACCAGGACGGCATCATCCTGGAGAGCACGAGCAACGTCACGATCGGTGGCGCCGCGGCTGGCGCGGGCAACGTCATCTCGGGCAACCAACGCTGGGGAATCCTCCTCGCGTGCGGCGACACTCCCGACTCCGCCACGACCATCCAGGGCAACATGATCGGAACCAACGGCGGCGGGACCGCGGCGCTTCCGAACGGCAGCGACGGCATCGCCGCCGACTGCGGCACCGGCACCCTGATCGGTGGAGCGGACCCCGGTGCCGGCAACGTGATCTCCGGCAACCTCGGATCCGGGATCAGCGACGCCGGCACGGACGACGTGGTCCAGGGGAACCGCATCGGCGTGGGGATCGGCGACGGACCGCTCGGCAACGGCCGCTCCGGAGTCGACGTCCATCCCGGCGCACCCGCGATCACCGACAACACCATCGCCTTCAACACCGGTGACGGCGTCACCATCGCCGCGACCAACAACCCGATCATGGGGAACCGCATCTACCAGAACGGGGGCAACGGAGTCACCATCCTCGCCGGGGGCCGCAATCCGATCCAGGGGAACTTCATCCACGACAACGTGGGGCTGGGGATCGACCTGAACGGCGACGGCGTCACGGGCAACGACACGGGCGATGGTGACGACGGTCCCAACCAACTGCAGAACTACCCCGTGCTCGACACCCCGTCCCTCCGGGCGGGGGAGGTCTTCATCACCGGATCCCTGAACAGCACCCCGAACTCCACCTTCACCCTCGAGTTCTTCGCCAACTCGGCCGCCGACGGGTCGGGCAACGGTGAGGGGGAGACCCCACTGGCCCCGACCACCCAGGTCACGACCGACGGAGCCGGAAACGCGTCCTTCGTCGTCGACTTCCCGGAGGTCGCCGGTGAGCCGTTCATCACCGCCACCGCCACGACGGCCGGGCCCTCCACCGCCGCCGAGGTCGGGGATACGTCGGAGTTCTCGGCCGTCGTCCAAGAGCTGGCCCAGACGACCCTGACCACCCAGGCCAGCGCGCAGCTCAACGGCTCGATCATCGACACCGCGACCCTCTCGGGCGGGGTCAACCCCGGCGGCACCATCGACTTCAAACTGTTCGGACCGTCCGACACGGCCTGCGCCGGGCCACCTCTCTTCGTGACCTCGGTCCCCGTGACCGACGGGAACGGCCAGTACGTCACCCCGCCCTTCACCCCGCCGGGCCCCGGCGTATACCGCTGGCTCGCCACCTACGCCGGCGACGCCCAGAACGCCGCCGCCCCGTCCCCCGCCTGCGACGACCCCACCGAGTCCGTGGTGGTGGAGGCCCCGGCGCCGACCATCACGACCCAGGCCAGTCCCGGCGGCCCCATCGGCGTGGCCCTGTCCGACACGGCCGCGGTCTCCGGTGGCAGCACCCCGACCGGGGGCGTCAGTTTCGCCCTGTACGGCCCGAACGATCCCACGTGCACGGGTGCCCCGGTCTCCACCTCGACCGCCCTTCTCGACGCCACGTTCAAAGCGAGCTCGACGCCCTTCACGCCGACGGCACCGGGGACGTACCGATGGCTGGCGACCTACGGCGGCGACGACGGCAACCCGCCGGCAGGGCCCACCGCGTGCGGCGACCCCGCCGAGCAGGCGGTCGTGACCGCAGCGCCGACCATCGCCACCACGGCGACGCCAGCGACCGCCCCCGTGCCGAGCCAGATCACCGACACGGCGACGCTCACCGGCGGCGCGAACCCGACCGGGTCCATCACCTTCCGGCTCTTCGGGCCGACGGACACGACCTGCACCGGGACGCCCGCCCTCACCAGCACCAAGACGGTGACGGGCAACGGCACCTACACGTCAGACCCCTACACCGCCACCACCCCCGGCGCCTACCGCTGGATCGCCGCCTACTCGGGCGACGTCAACAACGCGGCGGTCACCGGGCTGTGCGGCGACGCGAACGAGACGACTGACGTCACCCCGCCGGCAAGCACGACGACGACAACGACCACGTTGCCGCCGTCGACCACCACGACCTTGCCCCCGACCACCACCACGACGACGCTCCCGCCGACGACAACCACCACGACGACGTTGCCGCCTACCACCACGACGACGTTGCCGCCGACGACCACCACCACCACGACGACGTTGCCGCCGACGACGACCACTACGTTGCCGCCGACGACCACCACCACCAGCACGACGTTGCCGCCGACCACCACGACGACGTTGC
>JALYYN010000343.1 GCA_030946525.1 Actinomycetota bacterium
CGTTCTTCCGCCGGGAGGGCCGGGCCACCGACCAGGCCATCCTGACCTGCCGCCTGATCGACCGGCCCCTGCGCCCGTCGTTCCCCGACGGCTTCCGCAACGAGGTCCACGTGGTCGCCACCGTCCTGGGCGCCGACCAGGAGAACCCCCACGACGTCCTGGCCATCAACGGCGCCTCCGCCGCCCTGATGCTCTCGGGCATCCCCTTCGAGGGCCCCATCGGCGCCGTCCGCATGGGCTTCACGACCGACGGCGACTGGACCCCGCACCCCACCTACCAGGAGGGCGACCTGTCGACCTTCGAGCTGGTCGTGGCCGGTCGGGCCCTGGAGGATGGCGACATCGCCATCATGATGGTCGAGGCCGGTGGCACCGAGGACGCCTGGCGCTACTACGAGGACGGCGCGCCGAAGGTCACCGAAGAGGTGATCGCCGCTGGCCTGGAGGCGGCCAAGGGCGCCATCAAGGAGTCCATCGAGCTGCAGCGCCAGCTGGTCGCCGAGTTCGGCGCCAAGCCCCAGATGGCCTTCGAGACCCAGGTCGACTACGAGGACGACGTGTGGCAGCGGGTGGTCGAGGTCGGGACCGGTCCCGTCACCGAGGCGTCCTCCATCGTCTCCAAGGCCGACCGCAACGCGGCCACCGACGAGGCCATCGCCGCCATCACCACCCAGATCGGCGCCGAGTTCGAGGGCCGGGCCAAGCAGATCAAGGCCGCGGTCAAGGGCCTGCAGAAGAAGATCGTGCGCAGGCGCATCGTCGAGGACGGCATGCGCATCGACGGCCGTGGCCCGACCGACATCCGGCCCCTCTCGGCCGAGGTCGGCCTCATCCCCACCGCCCACGGCTCCGGCCTGTTCCAGCGGGGTGAGACCCAGGTCCTCACCGTGGCCAGCCTGGGCATGCCGCGCATGGCCCAGATGCTCGACACCATCGGCATCGACGACTCCAAGCGCTACATGCACCACTACAACATGCCTCCGTTCGCCACGGGCGAGACCGGTTTCATGCGTGGACCCAAGCGCCGCGAGATCGGCCACGGCCTGCTGGCCGAGCGGGCCCTGCTGCCCGTCGTCCCCCCGGTCGAGGAGTTTCCCTACACCCTCCGCACCGTCTCGGACTGCATGTCGTCCAACGGGTCCACGTCGATGGCATCGGTCTGCGGCTCGACCCTCTCGCTGATGGACGCCGGTGTGCCCATCAAGGCGCCGGTGGCCGGCATCGCCATGGGCCTGGTCTTCGCCGAGGGCAAGTACACGACCCTCACCGACATCCTGGGCGCCGAGGACGCGTTCGGCGACATGGACTTCAAGGTCGCCGGCACGGCCGACTTCGTGACCGCCCTCCAGCTCGACACCAAGATCGCCGGCATCCCGGCCGACGTGCTGGCCGGGGCCCTCACCCAGGCCCGCGACGCCCGCCTCCAGGTGCTGGCCGTCATGGAGAAGGCCATCGCCGAGCCCCGTTCCGAGGTCCGGGAGACCGCTCCGAAGATCGTCAGCTTCGAGATCCCGATGGACAAGATCGGTGAGGTCATCGGTCCCAAGGGCAAGGTCATCAACACCATCCAGCAGGAGACGGGCGCCGACATCAACGTCGACGACGACGGCCACGTCGGCACCGTCACCATCGGCTCCAAGGACGGCGCCCAGGTCACCGAGGCCCGCCTGCGCATCGAGCAGATCCTCGACCCGCCCCGGGCCAACGTGGGCGACGTCTACACCGGCAAGGTGGTCAACATCACCAAGTTCGGGGCCTTCGTCAACATCCTGCCCGGTCGTGACGGCCTGGTCCACATCTCCAAGCTGGGCCGCGGCAAGCGGGTCGAGCGGGTGGAGGACGTCGTCAGCCTGGGCAGCGACATCACCGTCCGGGTCGACGACATCGACCCGCAGGGCAAGGTCAGCCTGTCGCCGGTGGGCGAGGACGGCGACGCCGGGCCCGGTACCGACGGGCCCCCGGCGCGGTCCGAGCGGTCCGACCGCCCGAGGTCCGGCGGCGGCGACCGTGGCTCCTCGTCGGACCGTGCCCCGAGCCCGGCCCCGGCGGCCGACGGGCGGGAGTTCGTCAGCTTCGAGGACCAGTTCGAGGCCCAGGCCAAGGAGAAGTTCGGCGACCTGGGCCCGGCCGACGTGGCTGCGGGGCGCCCGGAGGGCGCCGGTGGCGATGCGCCCCGACGGAACCGGGACCGCGACCGGCGGCGCTCCCGCTAGTGCCGAGCACGCACACCATCCGGGCCGACACGCTCGGCAACGGGATGCAGGTGGTCACCGAGTCGATGCCGGACTCGCACTCGGTGACCATCGGCTTCTGGGTCGATGCCGGCAGCCGGGACGAGACACCGGAGGAGGCGGGGGCGTCGCACTTCCTCGAGCACCTGCTGTTCAAGGGCACCGAGACCCGTAGCGCCCACTCCATCGCCGAGGACATCGAGGCGGTGGGGGGCGACATGAACGCCTTCACCACCAAGGAGTACACCGCCTTCTACACCCGCCTCATCGACGAGGATCTGGAGCTGGGCCTCGACATCCTCAGCGACATCATGTGGGCGCCGGCGTTCCGGCCCGACGAGATCGACGCCGAGCGCCAGGTCATCCTCGAAGAGATCAACATGCACGAGGACGAGCCCTCGGATCTTGTCCACGAGCTGCTCCACGAGGCCCTCTACCCCGGCCACCCGCTGGGCAAGGAGGTCCTCGGGGAGCGGTCGACCATCACGGCCATGACCCGCGACCAGATCGACGGGTACTTCACCACCCGGTACAGGCCGCCCAGCATCGTGGTCGCCGCCACCGGCAATCTGGACCACGACGAGGTGGTGGCCGGCATCGACCGCCGCTTCGCCGGCCGGCCGGGGTCGGCACCGGCCCGGGTGCTGAGCCCGCTGCAGCCCGCCCGACCCCTCATCGTCCAGCACCGCACCACCGAGCAGGCCCACCTGGTCGTGGGCATGCGGGCCCTGGACCGGGGCGAGGACGACCGCTTCGCCCTGTCCGTCCTCAACCAGATCCTGGGCGGGGGCATGTCGAGCCGGCTGTTCCAGGAGATCCGGGAGAAGCGGGGCCTGGTGTACTCGGTGTTCTCCTACCGGGCGGCCTACCAGGAGAGCGGGGCGCTGGCGATCTACGCCGGCACCGCCCCGTCCCGGGCCCAGGAGGTCCTCGGGCTCATCGACGACGAGCTGGACAGGCTGGCCACCGAGCCCGTCTCCGACCGGGAGCTGGCCGTGGCCAAGGGCCACATCAAGGGCTCACTGGCCCTGTCGCTCGAGGACTCCGGCGGGAGGATGAACCGGGTGGGTCGTAGCCAGCTCATCCACGGCACCGTCATGTCCTTCGACGAGCTGGTGGCGCGGACCGAGGCCGTCACCCACGAGGACCTCCGGCGCGTCGCCGACCGGGTGTTGGGCGCCGAGCGGGTGCTGGCCGTGGTCGGCCCCTTCAAGGAGGAGGACTTCGCGGCGCGGGTGGCCTGAGCCCCCTACGGGGGGGACTGGTCGCCGGCGCCCAGGTCGACCTCGGCGATGATGCGGCGGGCCATCGCAGCCAGCGTCTGCTCTTCCGACGTCGCCGCGTTGCCCAGGAGGGCGGTGGCCTGCTGGGCCGTGCACTGCTCGAGCGACATCAGGATGCCCTCGGCCATGTTGACGTCGGCCCGGTCGTCCGCGGCCTGCTGGGCGACGTCGGCCGTCCGCCGACCGGCCTCGAGCAGCCGGGACTTGGCGATGGCCACGCCGGCCTGGGCGACCAGGACCGCGGCCATGCTCTGGGACGTCCGGTCGAAGGCGGCGGGCGTGTAGGAGTACAGGTTCATCGTCCCCACCGCCTCGTCGTCGACGATCACCGGCAGGGAGAGGGACGACCGGACGCCGGCTCCGGCCGCCCGCTCGGCGAAGGTCTCGAACCGGCCCTCCTCGCCGATGAGGTCGAGCCGGACCGGGCGCGCCTCCCGCAGGGCCAGCAGGCACGGCCCCTCGTCGGCTTCGTACTGGGCCAGGTCCAGCTCCAGCACCACCCTGTCGGTCGCCGCCTCGGTCCGGGGACGGCCCTCGATCGTGAGCGCGATGCTGGCGCCGTCGCAGCCGGGAACCGTCCGTTCCGCCACGGCGACGATCCGGCGGAGGTCACCCCCCAGGGTCTGATCGGTGAGCAGCACCCTGCTGAGGGCGGTGATCGCCTCTACCAGCTCGTTCGACATGTCAAGCTCCGACGGCCGCAGGTGGGGGGCAGAGAGGCTCGACCCTGGACGGAACCGTACCCGCTGGGCGGCAGGAGCACTCCGTCCGTCGACGGCCGGGGCGGGGACGGGTCGCTCCACCGAGGCAGCCCGCCGATATGGAAGTCTTCTCCGATGCGAGCGACGACGACCCCGGGGCCGAGGGCCCGATGACCATCCGGGTGGGCGTGTTCGGCGCCGGAGGGCGCATGGGCTCGACGGTGTGCCGGGCCGTCGTCGCCGATCCCGAGCTGCAGCTCGTCGCCGCCGTCGACCCGCTCCATGCCGGGATCGACCTGCGGGGGGTCACCGGGGCCGACCTGCGGGGCCTGCAGGTCAGCCCCGATGTCGACTCGCTGGCCCGGGCCGAGGCCCAGGTGGCCATCGACTTCACCCACCTCGACGCGGCGCGGGAGAACCTGGCCTGGTGCGCGGCCAACGGCATCCACGCAGTGTCGGGGACGACGGGCTTCACGTCGGCGGACTACGAGGAGCTGGCCACCCGCTTCACCCGGAGCAACTGCTTCGTCGCCCCCAACTTCGCCATCGGCGCCGTGCTCATGATGCGCTTCGCCGAGCTGGCCGCGCCCTACTTCGAGACGGCGGAGATCATCGAGCTCCACCACGACCAGAAGGTCGACGCCCCGTCCGGCACCTCGCTGCTCACCGCCGAGCGGATGGCGGCCCGATCGGCGGAGTGGGGCCAGGACCCCACGACGAAGGTGGTGACCGAGGGCACCCGCGGCGGCGTGGCCCCCGGGGGCATCCGCATCCACTCGGTTCGCCTGCGGGGCCTCGTCGCCCACCAGGAGGTGCTGCTCGGGACCACCGGGCAGAGCCTGTCGATCCGCCACGACTCCTACGACCGGGCCTCGTTCATGCCCGGGGTGATCCTGGCCGTCAAGTCAGTCGCGGCCCATCCCGGCGTCACCGTCGGCCTCGACGCCCTCCTCGACATCTGACGCCGGCCCGGCGCCGGTCGGGCCCTCCAGCTCCTCCAGCCCGGTCTCCAGCCTGCCCTGGGCCCGGCTGAGCACCACCGAGAGCACGACGAGGGCGACGCTGACCGACGTGGTGGCCACCAGGTGCCGGTCGAAGAAGTGGAGGAGGCCCTCGACCGGGCTGGAGATGGCGTCGCTGAAGATCCGCACCGCGATGACCGAGGTCAGCGTGCCGGCCAGGTTGGCGACGACGAAGCCGGCCACCGGCATCCCGGTCTGGCCGGCGAGGGCGCAGACGATGGATCCCGGGAAGAGGAAGACCATGGGATAGGCGGCCCGCTTGAAGATCCTCTCGGTGAGGACCACCAGCTGGCCCCCGCCGCCCTTCTTCTCCAGCCACCGCAGCGCCCCCTCCCCGTACAGGCGGCCGAGGACGTAGAAGAGCGGGTCGCTGAGCGTCCGCCGGAGCACCGCGACCACGATGAACGGCACCAGGTCGACCCGCCGGGCCAGGACCAGGAAGCGGTTGCGGGCGTCGAGGGCGATGAGCAGCAGGGGATGATGGGTGGCCAGGGCCGGCGTGAACGCGGTGGCCAGGAAGCCCAGGGCGGTGATGACCACGATGGGCGCGACCAGCAGGACCAGGGTCCGGCGGGGAGGCGTCGGCCGGGTTCCCTCGGTCGCCTCCACGGCGGAACCCTAGGCCGAACTTACGTAGGCACTGACGACGCCACGGCCAGGGCCTCCTCCATGTGCCGGCGGAGCTGGGCCGGGCCGGAGTGGGCGTTCAGCCCGCTGGTGGACGGCATGACGTAGGCCGGCGCCCCGCCGAAGGTGTCGGGCTGCAGCCCGGCCCGGGCGTCGCGGTCGACCGCCACCCGCCATCCGGCCAGCCCGACGAAGAGGACGACGCGGGGGCGGAGCCACTCGACGAGCTGCCGGACGCGCTGCGCCCCGGCCCGGAACTCCTCGCCGCTCACCTGCGCGGCGTTGGGCGTGGCCCGCTTGACCAGGTCGGTGATACCCACGCCGTCCTCCGCCAGGCACCCGAGCGGGTCGCGGGGCCGGGTGACGAGGCCGGCGGCGACGGCGGCGGGCCAGAAGCGGTTCGACCGCCCGGCGTAGGCGAAGCCGGCGTCGGCGGAGACCACGCTCGGATTGAGCCCGCACACCAGGACCCGCATGCCGGGCCCGACGGTGTCGGGCAGGGTCCGGGCTCGCACCGCGTCGGCCCACACCCGCTCCCCGTCGGCCTCGGCCCCGGCCACCTCGAAGCCGGCACCGGTGAGGACGCCGGCGAGGGCGTCCGGGCGCCAGTAGGAGAAGATGCGACCCGGGAAGTCGTCGCCGGGCCACGGGCCCTCCCGGTCCCCGGCGACCACGGAGAGCGCCAGCGGGGCGCCGACGGCCATGGCCCGGTGAAGCTGGGCCAGGGCGGTGGGGAGCCGCTCCCGGGGCACGTGCAGGTAGGAGTTCGACGCCCAGGCGCCGCCGAGGCTGCGGTCGCGCAGGGGCAGCGCCTCCAGGTCCGCCTGGACGGTCGGGGCGCCGGGCGCCTGGCGCCGGGCCAGGGCCAGCATGGCGGCGGCGGCATCGAGGGCGACCGTCCTCGGCCCGAGGTCGGCGAGATAGACGCCCGGACCGCAGCCGAGGTCGCCCACCGCCAGGTCGGGAAGGGCCCGCAGGCCCAGCGCCGCGGCTCGGGCCCGGTAGACGGGCGGCCGTCGCCGCGCCCACTCGGTCGCATGTTGCTCGTAGACCTCGACGGTGGGCCGGTCCATGACGGAGGAGTCGGCATCCTATGGGACGCGACTGCGGGCCCGCCCCGGAGCCGCAGCTCACGGAACGGGCCCGCAGGGAACCGCAGGTCACTTGGCCTGGACGCACGCCTTGACGAGGCCGCGGAGGGTGGCGCGATCGGTGGTGCTCGGGTTGGCGGCCAGCACCTGCTGGATGCAGTCCTTCACCGAGCCGAGCTTGGCCCGGATCTGCCCGGGGGCGATCCCGGCCTGCTGGAGGCATGGCTGGGCCGCGGTGCGCAGGGCGGTCTTGTCGGCGCCGGGGTTGGCCGCCTTCACCCCTTGCAGGCACGTGCGCAGGGCGTCGCGGCGGGCCTGCTGTTCCGGAGTGAGGGTCTTGGGGGCCTTCACAGTGATGCCCTGGGCCGTCAGGCAGTCCTTCACCGCCGTCTTCAGGTCGGCGCGTGAGATGTTGGCGTCCTTCGCCTTGGCGTCGGTCGCACAGGCCTTGGCCGCGGCCTTGTTCGGGCCGCCGCCCGTCGCCGCCCACGCCGCCGCGCCACCGCCCATGGCGATACCCGCCCCCACCAGCACTGCCAGCACACGCTTCATGTCGGGTACTCCCTCGTCGTTCGGACGCTCTCATCCTCGACGGCCCGTGTGTGCCACGGCCGTGCGGAGTGTGAGGAAACCATGATGGATCCTGCGGGGGCCGCGGTGGTGTCGGCCCTTCGAGCCGGTTCCGGTCAGGAGATGGCGTCGACCACGTAGTCGATGGCCTGGGTGAGCACGGCCACGTCGTCGGGGTCGACGGCGGGGAACATGGCGATGCGCAGCTGGTTGCGACCGAGGCGGCGGTAGGGCTCGGTGTCCACGATCCCGTTGGCCCGCAGCACCTTGCTGACCAGCTTGGCGTCGATCGCGTCGTCGAGGTCGACGGTGCCCACGACCGGGCTGCGGTCGGCGGGGTCGGCCACGAACGGGGTCGCGTAGGGCGCCTTCTCGGCCCAGCCGTAGAGGATGTTCGACGACGTCTCGCACCGCGACGCCGCCCACTCGAGCCCTCCGGCGGCGAGGATCCAGTCCATCTGGTCGCACATGAGGAAAAGGGTGGCCAGGCCGGGGGTGTTGTAGGTCTGGTTCAGGCGGGCGTTGTCGAGGGCGGTGGAGAGGCTGAGGGACTCGGGGATCCAGCGGCCCATGGCCTTGATCCGGTCCACCCGCTCGACGGCGGCCGGCGAGCACAGGGCGATCCAGAGGCCGCCGTCGGCGCCGAAGCCCTTCTGCGGGGAGAAGTAGTAGGCGTCGAACTGGGAGGGGTCGACCCGCATGCCCCCGGCGGCGGAGGTGGCGTCGACCAGCACCAGGCCCTCGCCGGGCCGTGCGGGGCGGAGCACCTCCATGGCGACGCCGGTGGAGGTCTCGTTGTGGGTGAGGGCGTAGGCGTCGACGTCGGGGTTGGCCCGGGCCTCCGGGTGGGTGCCGACCGGTGAGGAGATGACGTCGGGGCTGTCCAGGTGGGGTGCGGCGGCCGTCATGGTGGCGAAGGACTCGGAGAAGTTGCCGAACGTGAGGTGCTGGCTGCGTCGCTCGATGAGGGAGAAGGAGGCGACGTCCCAGAAGGTCGCCGCACCACCGTTGCCGAAGACCACCTCGTAGCCGTCGGGGAGGGCGAACAGCGCCGACATCCCTTCGCGCAGGCGCCCGACGACCGAGCGGACCGGGGACTGCCGGTGGCTGGTGCCCAGGTAGGTCGGCGCCGCCGCGGCCAGGGCGGCCACGCCGGCGGCGCGCACCTTGGAGGGGCCGCAGCCGAACCGGCCGTCCTCGGGGAGCAGGTCGGCCGGGAGTCGGATGTCGGGCTTGGAGGTGTCCATTACCCGCCACTATCCCTCAGACCCGGGCATCGTCGTGAATCGACGGGCGCACGGCGTGCCCGCGTCGGCCGGCGAAGGCGGTGCGTCCAGGCGAGATGTTGGGAATCCGTTGGGCCGCCGTTGGGCCGGGCGGCCGATCATGTGGAGGGTAGGGACAGCGGGGCTCGGACTCGGGCTGGGGCCCAGGGGGGACAGGGTCCGAACCCCGCTGACCTGCGCATATCCCTTTGCGGTCGGCCCAGGGGCGTGTGACTATCGCAGGCGTGCCCCAGCCAAGCCGTTCCCGCGTGTCCCGGCGGATCGCCGCCATCGAGGAGTCCGCCACCCTGGCGGTCGACGCCAAGGCCAAGTCGCTGAAGGCCGCCGGCCACGACGTCATCGGCTTCGGGGCCGGGGAACCCGACTTCCCGACGCCCACCCACATCGTCGTCGCCGCCGCCGCGGCGTGCTCGGTGCCGCGCAACCACCGCTACACCCCGGCGGCCGGCCTCCCGGAGCTGCGGGAGGCGGTGGCGGCCAAGACCTCCCGGGACTCCGGCTTCGACGTGGCCGCCTCGCAGGTCGTGGTCACCAACGGCGCCAAGCAGGCCGTCTACAACTCCTTCGCCGCCCTCCTCGACCCGGGCGACGAGGTCCTGCTGCCCGCCCCGTACTGGGTCACCTACCCCGAGGCGATCCGCCTGGCCGGAGGCGTCCCCGTCCCGGTGGCGACCGATGCGACCACCGGGTTCCGCGTGCCGGTGGAGGCCCTGGAGGCGGCCTGTACGCCCCGGACCAAGGTGCTGCTGTTCGTGTCGCCCTCCAACCCCACCGGCGCGGTCTACTCGCCGGAGCAGGTGGCCGAGGTCGGGCGGTGGGCGGCGGACCGGGGGCTGTGGGTCGTCACCGACGAGATCTACGAGCACCTGGTCTACGGCGACCACACCTTCTCCTCCATGCCCGGCCTGGTGCCGGAGCTGGTCGACCGAACGGTGGTGGTCAACGGCGTGGCCAAGACCTATGCCATGACGGGCTGGCGGGTCGGGTGGATGGTGGGCCCGGCCGATGTGATCAAGGCGGCGGCGAACCTGCAGTCCCACGCCACGTCCAACGTGGCCAACGTGTGCCAGATGGCGGCGCTGGCCGCCCTCACCGGCGACCAGGCCTGCGTGGCGGAGATGCGAGGCGCCTTCGACCGTCGCCGACGACGCATGCACGAGCTGCTGGCCGCCATTCCCGGCGTGACCTGCCTGGAGCCGGAGGGGGCCTTCTACGCCTTCCCTTCCCTGGCCGGGTTGCTCGGCCGTGAGGTCGCCGGCCGGAGGGTGTCCACCACGCTGGAGCTGGCCGAGATCGTCCTGGACGAGGCCAAGGTGGCGATCGTCCCGGGCGAGGCGTTCGGGGCGCCGGGCTACGCGCGCCTCTCCTACGCCCTGGCCGACGAGGCCCTGGAGGAGGGGATCGGCCGGCTGGCCAAGATCCTGTCGGACTGAGCGCGCCCGCCACCGGTACCCTGGTCGCGTGTTGCCGCCACCGGAGGAAGGACGGGACGAGCCGTCCGGCGAGGAGCCCCTCGAGGACTTCTACGGCGACGTCGTCTCCTTCCGGCCGGCCGAGCCCCGGCTCCCGCCGGTGCCTCCCAAGAAGGCCCGCACCGCGGCCGGGGCCCTCCTCACCGGCATCGCCCTCGGTCTGCGCAACGTCTTCGACCCGGAGAAGAAGAACGACACCATCGCCATCGAGCAGGAGGCCCCGGCCGAACCCGACGGGCCCCAGCGCTACGAGATCCGGCTGAACGGGAGTCCGAGGGACGCCCAGGCCGTCTACCGGCCCTGGGTCGATCCGGAGGCCGAGGGCCCCTAGCGACCTTGGGGGTCAGCCGGCCTGGCGGGGGGACTGCTCGGGCGCCGGAGGCCAGGCGATGTGCAGGTGGCCCGGGTTGTCAGCCCGCCCGTGCTCTGCGGGCCGGGTCGTCGCCCTCGGGGGGGCGACCGGCCGAGCCGGAGCGCCCCAGAGGCCGCCGCCGCCATCGTCGAACGCCTCGTCCGACTGCCGGAGGTCCTCCTCGGCCCGGGCGAGCAGAGCCCGGTAGTCCTGCGCCCGCTCGACGTGGTCGCGAGCCTGGGCCCGGCCCGCCTCCACGATCCTCCTCGCCTCGGCCGCCGACCGCAACCGGTCCTCGTGGCCAGCGGCGACGATCCGCGCACTGAGCTCGACAGCGGCGTCGATGATGGCCCGGGCCTCGTCGGGCGCCGCCGTCGCCGCGGGGGCGACGTGGGGCGGGGCCGGGTCCGGGTGCACGGCGGGTATCGGCGCCGGCGCCCGGCTCAGATCGAGCAGGCGGCGGGTCTCGGCCAGGAGGGCGGCGTAGTTCTCGGCCACCAGGTGCAGGAACTCCTCGACCGACGCCCGGTCGTAGCCCCGCAGCTCGATCGGGAACTCCTGCCGGGCGATCTCGTCCGGGGTCAGGCCGAGCGAGCCGCGCCCGTCGCGGACGGACATGGGCGCCCCTGCACGCCTCTTCTGTCGGGACAACGTCGGTCTCTTTCTCCGCGGGCCAACCCGGGCCGAGTCTCCTCCCGGCCCCGTTGCCGGCCCGTCACCGCGCCGTCACCGACGCGTCTCCTTCCCGCTGACCGGGCGACGTCGCCTGCGGGGTTCCCGCGTCGCGAAAACCGATGATCCGCTTCACGACCCCCTTGGCGACACCCTCCGCCCTGGTCAGGGGGAGGCGCTCGAGGCGGTACTCGGCGTAGTCGTGGACCTGGGCGCCGAAGCGACTCTTGAACCGGTTGAGGCCCTCGGAGTCGCCGGACTCACCCATGTGGTACGACCGGCAGCCCTGCTCGCAGGCGGCCTCGATGGCCAGCTTGTGCAGGAGGCTGTTGGCGTGGGACTCCCCGGCGAGGGCCTTGTCCATGGCGCCCCGGGTGTAGTGCGCGTTGCGGCCTCTCAGGACGACGAGGGCGGCCGCCGGCCGCCCCTGGTAGGTGGCCACCCACACCTGGAAGGCGGCGCCGAGCCTCCCGGCCATGGCCTCGAACTTCGGTAGGGGATCGCGCCGGGCCGCCCGCCAGCGGGCCAGGGCCAGAGGTTCGTGCTGCTGGCCGGCCCAGCGGTCCACCGACTGGCCGAACAGCGCGTGGAAGACGGGCAGGAGCCGACCCGTGGTGTCGCAGCAGACCTCGACGCCGTTGCGCTCCGCCTTCTTGGTCTTGTTGCGGGTGGAGCCGGTGAACCGTTCCTTCCACACCGTCTCGAAGCCCCCGGAGAGGTCAAGGACGTGGGCCCGGCGGGGCACGACGACGACCTCCGGGCCGGCGGCGGCCGCCCAGGTGGCGGCGTGGAGCGGGTTGGGCCGGATGTGCACGCGGAGGGCGCCCTCGTCGGACAGGTCGTCGAGCACGGCCCGGATGTGGGCGGGGCTCAGCGGCCGGGAGGCCAGCGGCCCGCCGAATCCCCATGCTGCGGGCATGGACTGCAGGACGGTGAGGCCCGGGATCCGGACCCGTCGCCGGACGAGGGGCAGGACCATCCGGGTGCCGTCGGCCGCCTGGTAGAGCCGGCTGGCGTCCTGATAGCCGCGCAGATCGCAAAGCGCATCGAGCCATTCGGGGGACTGCGAGACGAGGCCGTCTTCGTCCTCTTCGAGCAGCTCGCGCCAGGATCGACGCGGTGCCGGCGACGTGACGACGAGGTGCATTTCAGGTTCTTCCTGCATATATCACGATCACCATATACAGCAGGCAATGGGCCGCAGCCGCCCCCCATAGAGAGTCGGTCCGATCGACCCACCACCCGAGGAGGAGACCGACGACGCCGGCGCTCATGGCCAGCGGAACCGATCCCGACACGCCGGCCGCCCCCGCCGACAGCACGGCGCCGGCGACGATGCCCCGCGACCCGAGGGCGGGGCCGAGCGCCGTCTGCACCACCCCCCGGAACACCAGCTCGGCTGCGGCTCCGAGGATCCCGGCCACCACCAGGGCGCCGGCGAAGCGGGCCGAGAGGCCCGCCGGCGCGAGCGATCCGGGGTGGACGAGGACGGCCGTGACCACCCCGTAGGGAACGCCCGCCAGGCCGACGAGCGCCTGCGTCCACGACACCCGCATGGACGAGCGCAGGGTACGCACCGGCGCCGGGCGCATGACCACGGCGACGGCGACGAGCATGCCGACGCCGACCAGCGCGGCATTGGCGACCGGGTGGCCCGAACCGAGGGGCTGGGCCGCGTCAAGGAGGCCCATCAGCGCGACCAGCGACAGGGCGCCGAGGGCATCGGGCAGCGGCCCGACGACGAGGGGCCGGGCGGCGCCCTCCTCCAGCAGCCGCCCGGCGACGAGCCCGTGGGTCAGCAGGCCCACGAGGACGACGGCGAGGAGCACGGCGCCCGGGGCGGTGAGGCCGAAGCCCAGCAGGAGCTGGCCGGCGAGGACCGCGGCCAGAGGGCCGTGCAGGGACCGGCGCGTCGCGGGTGGGTCGGTCGGCGGGCTCATACGGGTCACGGTCATCGCAGGAAGGACGCCAGCCGGGCGAGGAAGGCGGTGAGGGCGACGGCGGCCAGGGGCAGGCCGGCGACGCTCAGGTAGCGGGCCGTCGCCCGGTTGTGGGTGTAGGCCCGGAACAGCTCCTTCTCGGCGAGGAGCACGAGCAGCAGGACCACGCACACGATCGCCGCGGCCGACGACCGGGCCGCACCGACTCCCGGGGGGATCACCGGGCCCGTTCCTTCCGGGCGTCGACGCCGGTGCGCATGACGGCGCGGCCCCGCCGGTAGGCGCGCCACGCCCGGGTCCGGGCCCGCTCCGTCGGGGGGGTCGACGGTGCCCCGGAGCCGCCCAGCCAGGCCCGGACGTCGGCCGTCGACGTCGTCGGGCGGACGGTGAGCCGGGCCAGCGACCAGCGGTCGTCGACGACCGAGCTGAGTGCGTTCTTCACCCCGCAGGCACCCACGAACCCGGCGTGGCGGACCTCGGCACGCACGGCACGGGTCGAGTAGCCGTGAGGATATGCGAACGTCTCGATCGGTTTCTGCAGCTCGTCCTCGAGTAGATTTTTTGACCGAAGTATCTCGTCACGGGCCCGGTGGATTGATAGAGTGTCGAGCTGCGGGTGGCTGTGGCTGTGGCCGCCTATCTCTATGCCAGCGGAGGCAATATGCACGAGGTCCGTCCACGCCAGTCCGTGGCACCCGCCGTCCCCCAGCACCGTGCCGGCGCCCGGCCGGCCCCCCAGCAGGCCGGTCGTCACGTAGAGCGTGGCCGGCAGGCCTCGCCCGGCCAGTGTGTCCGCCGCGGCCCGGAAGTCGGCCCAGCCGTCGTCGAAGGTGACGACCACGGGCCGCGGGGGGAGCGACGGCACCGGTGCGTCGAGGGCACCCAGGTAGTCCGCCACGGTCAGGGCCGTGCATCCCTCGTCGGCGAGCAGGTCGAGATGGTCGGCGAAGACCGCCGGGGTGACCGCGAAGTCCCGGACCGGCCCGGGCGGATCCGAGGAGACCGAGTGGTAGAGCAGGATGGGCACCGCGGCCGGCCCGGCGCCACCGGCGGACGGGGGCCGGGGCGATGAGGCCGTCATCGCCCACCGGTTCCGGCCGCCACCGCATCGTGCGTTGGGCGGCGGTCATGGCCGTGCTCGCCGTGCTGGCGGTCGACGGCCCACCGGCCGCCCGCCAGGCCCAGGCGGCCGTCGGATCCCGGCCCCTGTACTGGGGCGCCTACGTGGGCGGCGCCCAGTACGGCCGGGACGATGCGCCCTGGGACATGAGCAGCGTCGACGTGTTGGCGTCGCACACCGGGAAGCAACCGTCCATGCTGGAGTGGGGCCTGGCCTGGTACGACACCAACTCCGGCCAACCGGGCCTGCAGCCGTTCCCCGCCACCCTCATGGACGCCGCCCGCCGGCGGGGGTACATCCCGGTGCTGAGCTGGGGCTCCTACGCCGCCCGTGGCCCGACCGAGCAGCCCGACTTCTCGCTGCGCGCCATCATCGACGGCACCTACGACGGCTTCATCCGGCAGTGGGCCACCGACGCCGCCGCCTGGGGCCATCCGTTCATCCTCCGCTTCGACTGGGAGATGAACACCAACGGGGCGCCGTACAGCGAGACGGCCAACGGGAACCGACCCGGTGAGTTCGCGACCATGTGGCAGCACGTCCACGACATCTTCACCCAGGTGGGAGCGACCAACGCCTCGTGGTTCTGGTCGCCCAACGTCGACTACCAGGGCTCCATCCCGGTCCAGGGCCTGTACCCGGGCCCGTCGTACGTCGACTGGGTCGGCCTCGACGGGTACAACTGGGGCACCAACCCCAACCGGCCGGGGTCGCACTGGCAGAGCGTCGACGACGTCTTCCGCTCCAGCTACCTGCAACTCGGCGCCCTGGCCCCGGGCAAGCCGGTGATGATCGGCGAGACCGCCTCCACGGAGTACGGCGGGTCCAAGGCGGCGTGGATCCAGGACCTCCTCATGCGTATGGCGTCCGACGACTACGCCTCGGTGGGTGGCGTCGTCTGGTTCAACAAGAACGCCGACGGCATGGACTGGATCGTCGAGTCGTCGGCCGGCGCCCAGGCCGTCACCCGCGGGATGCTCTCCCTGCCGTTCTACCTCAGTAACCAATTCGCCTCGCTCGACTCGTCACCGGTGCCGCCACCACGGTGACACGGGCGCCCCGTCGCCGGGCGATGCCCACGCCGGCCAGGCAGAGCGCCATGAGGGCGACCAGGCCGAGACCCGGGCGCCAGATCCGGGCGTAGAGCAGGGCCAGGCTGATCCCGGTGTCCACGCCGATGCTCAGGGCGACCGCCAGTGTCAGCTCGGTGAGCACTTCAGTGCAACCGAGGAACGGCGTCAGGGACAGCCCCGGCGACAGGAGGAGGAACCACAGCATGACCACGAGCCGGACCAGCGACTCCTTCGGCGCCAAGGTGGCGGCGCCGGCGGCCGCGACCGACGCCAGCACCAGCCGCCCCCGCCAATCGAGGCGGGATACCCGCCGATCGCGATCGGTGCTCGCCGGGCTCACGCCGGCCTCCCGGCGCTGAAGACGACGGCGTCGGCCTCCCGGTAGACCACGTCGAAGCGGCCCGAGTCGATCAGCGCCTTCTCGATCCGCTCGACCGAGCCCGCCGGCATCAGGCCGGTGGCGTTGATCTCGGCCGCCTGGCTGCGGGTGAGGATGAAGTAGTCGGCGGCGTAGTGCCGGTCGGCGAAGAGATCGCTGAGGAGCTCCACCGGGTGGTCGATCAGCGCGGCACGGGATGCCGGCGGTTCGAGACCGAGCCACAGGTAGGTGAACCTGTCGTAGTTGCGCAGGCCCCACGGCATGTTGCTGGTGATGGCGATCAGCCGGGAGCCCGAGGGCGCGTTGTCGTACAGCAGCCCTGCGGCCGTCACCTCCGCGGGCGTGAAGTGGTACATCCGGTCCTTGCCGTAATAGGCGAACAGGAACGTGGTCAGGAGCAGCACGGACGTGACGAACGTCGCCGTGGTGGACAGCCATGAGGGTCGGGAACCGGCCCGCGGGGTGAGGAGGGAAGCAGCCAGATAGGCGGCGAAGGGCACCGAGAAGAGATAGACCCGGAAGACCATCTCGCCGCCGTAGTTGTTGGCGGCCAGCATCGCCACCGGGGTCAGGAGCAGGAGGACGGGAGCCGGATCGAGGCGCCGGCGGAGCCAGAGCCGGATCCCGCCGAGCACAGCCAGAACCCAGACGAGCAGTGTGAGCACGCGGTCCATGAGCGACACGAAGGTCTGGCCGGGGCTGGCGTGGGCCATGGTGACCAGCCCGCTCGACGCGTTGTCGGAGCTGCCGAACGACGTGATGAGGTCGCGGAGGTCGCCCCGCAGGAACGAGGCGGCCACGAAGATGAGCCACGCGGCGATGAGGAGGCCCATGAGCATGGGGAGCGTGCGGACCGTGCACCGCCGCCACAGGACCAGGGCGGTGACGGCGCCCAGGGTCATGAACGGGGTCAGCTGGTGGCTGGCGACGATGGTGACGAGCAGGAGCAGGGCCACGGCGAGCAGGCCGAGGCGCTGGCCGGGCGTGGCGGGGTCATGGTCGGGGCCCACCGGCCTCCGGCGGGGCGAGAACCACCGCAGGCAGATCCCGATCACCACCAGGAACAGGAAGTAGTTCATGGCCTGGGGGGAGAAGTAGTCCTGGCCCACCCAGCTCCCGAGGAGGAAGATCCAGGCGGTGAGCCACACCAGCCGCCGGTCCGCGGTCAGGCTGCGGGCGATGAGGACGACGGCGCTGCCGGAGACGAGGTTGAAGAAGACCGGCGCCCACGCGGCGACGGCCAGGGCGCTGTTGCGCCCGGCCAGCTCGTTCAGGAACGCGTTCAGGGCGAAGAAGCCGGGCCACTGGAAGTACAGGGAGAAGGCGTCGTGCGACGGGTCGAGGTTGCCGCGGCGCTGGATGCGGTCGACCAAGCCCAGGTGCTTCCACGCCCAGGAGTACCGCAGGGTCCCGTAGGCGACGACGGGGGTGCCGTGGATCAGGAGCACGAAGGTGACCAGGTGGGCGAGCACCAGGCCGGTCGAGGGCTCCGCCTGCCGGAGCGTGAGGCAGAACCCGGCGGTCAGCAACGCCAGCGCCACGAAGGCGGTCACGGGGAGCACCGAGACCAGCCCGACGTCGTTCATGCGGTCGACGCGCAGGCGCGGGACCGACGCGGCCCACAACGCGATCGCCCCGACCAGCAGGGCGACAGGTGCGACCCGGCCGTGCCTGCGCCTTCCGTGGCCCGATGCGTCCTCGGCGACGGGGTCGGCAGGCGGCCGGCCAAGGCTGGTCCGCATGGACTTGTCGTGTGCAGTGACGGCCACCCGCTATCCCTCCGCCGCGACGGTGGCGCGAACGGGCGACGCTGCCGGCAGGCGGACCATCGGCGCTGTCCCGCGACGGCACCGCACGAACCCCGTCGCGTACCCGGCGGCCGTCTGCACGAACCCGCGGACCATGGCCGCGGCCCGGGCGGTGCCCGCCGGGTCGACCCCCGTCGCCGCCGACCACAGCGCCCGGCCCGCCCCGCCCACCAGGGTCTTCGACACGTAGCGGGCCTCGACCGACAGCGGCGCCACACCTCCGCTGAGCCGGGCGACCATCGCCTTGGAGATGCCCTCGTTGTAGCAGCGGGAACGGAAATACCCCTTCGACGTGCGGGCGGCGTCGACGTGGTGGACGACGACGGCCTGCGGGTCGTAGAGGATGACGCCGCCGGCGTGGCCGCGCCCCGCCCGCACGCAGAACTCGGTCTCCTCGCAGCCGGCCGGGAGGCGGCCGACCCGCCCGAGGCGGGAATCGAAACCACCCGCGGCCTCGAACACGCGGCGCCGGAAGCTCATGTTGGCGCCGATGAGGTTCCGTACCGGAGCGACGGTGCCCGGCAGTCCGCGGTAGCTGCAACCGACGACCCAGTCGAACTCCTCCGGGAACCACGACGGCCGGCCGTCCGGCCACGACGGGACCACCGTGCCGCCCACGCCGAGCACCTCGGGCCGGTCGAAGTGGACCGTGAGGTGGGCCAACCAGTCCGGCGCCGCCTCGGCATCGTCGTCGAGGAAGGCGACCACCGAGCCGCGGGCCGCACCGACGCCGGTGTTACGACCGTCGGAGAGCCCCTGCGCGCCGGCATTGGCCAGCGCCACGACGTCCGGCAACTCGGCCCGCACCCGCTCGAAGAGTCGCGGGTTGTGGTCGACCACGACGATCGTCTCGAGTGGGGCCGTCGTCTGCGTCGTGGCCGACCGGACGGCGTCGACCATCCGCGACCACCGGTCCTCGGTATAGGTGCACACGACCACCGACACGGTCACAGCCATCGCAGGACCCCGTCCACGTTGTGGTGCAGCCACGCCCGGTGGGTGGCGTAGCGGGTCGCCTTGGCCAGGTTGTTCTCGACGTGGCGGAGCCAGGCCAGCAGCAGCGCCGGTCGCAGGTCGTCGGTGTCGAGGCCGGGCAGGTGCCGGTCGAGGAGGTCGGACTCGACGCCGCCGAGGGGGTGGCCCGAGAGCAGGTCGACGACGACGCGCCCGAGCTGGCGGCCGGTGCTGGCCGCGCGGACCGAGAGTGCCAGGTGGAGGAGGTCGACGGCGGCGAAGTCGCCGGCGCGGGCCCGGTCCCAGTCGAGGATGCCGGTGACCAGGCCACTGACGGGATCCACCAGCACGTTGCCGGTGGTGAAGTCGCCGTGCACGAAGCACAGGTCGGCGGTGCCCCCGTCGTAGGCGCGGGCGAGCTCGTCCCGCAGCGCCGCCATGGCGCGGTCCCGGTCGCGGGGCCTCATAGACGTACGCGCCCGCGCCAGCGCGGCCAGGGGCTCGTCGACCAGCCGGGTGAGATGGGCGCCGTCGAGGAGGGTGGGGGAGGAGGTCCGGCGGTGGAGCTCGGAGATCATCGCCCCGGCCGCGCCCACCGGGCCGGCGCCGGAGCCGCGGGCGAGGACGTCCGACAGCACCACCCCGGGCACCAACCGCTCGACCAGGTACCGCCGGGCGTCGGCCGTGCCGCCATCGAGCAGCACGGGCAGCACATCTGTCCAGTCCTGCAGCCGGGCGTCGTCGCGGAGGCGGGCGACGACGTCGGCGTGCGTATCGAGCGACACGGCGCCGAGCCGCGTCGCGGCCACTTTCAGGACCGCGGTCGCCGCGGAGCCACCGGCAGGGGCCACCCGCGCCACGGCGATGTCGCTCACGGTCCTGACGCGGTCGATGACCGACCAGTCGAGCGCCCCGTGCGCCGTCCGCCCCGCCCCGGTGAAGGCGCGCTGCTGGTGGGCCCGCCGGCGGAGGCGGTCCGCCACGGTCGCAGGGGCGTCGGCGAGCAGCAGGACACGCGACATCGGCGATGGTCGGGCCGCCGCCGGCGACGCCTCCCGCAGCGACGGCGCCATCCGGACCAGCAGGCCGGCCCCCACGACGGTCTGGGCGATCAACCAGGCCAGCCCGACGCCGACGATGCCCTGGCTGCGCATGAGGGGGACGGCGAGTGCGAAGAGCAGCAGCATGGTCAGGGCCAGGATCCCGGCCGCCCGGCCGACCCGTCGCTGCACCCGGGCCGCGCTCACGTACACCGAGATCAGGCACTGCGGGATGGCCGAGAGCAGCAGGAGCCGCAGGGTGGTCGTCCCGGCGCGGGCGTAGTCGGCGCCGAAGACGCCCAGGATCTGCGGGGCGACGATCAGGCCCAGTGCGACCGCAGGGACGACGATGAGCAGGGTGTGGCCGAGCACGCGCCGGGAGTAGGTCCGCAGCATGGCCTCGTCCCTGGCCCCCTCGGCGATGAGGGAGACGCCCAGGCTGGCACTGATCAGGTACAGGGAGTAGGCGATGACCCAGGTCAGGGAGAAGTAGGCGTTCTGCTTCTCGCCCAGCAGATGGGTGACGAGTACCGGCATGAGCGTCGTGCAGGAGAGCCAGCAGATGTACCCGAGGTAGTCCCCGGCCACGTAGCCGGCGACGGCGCGCAGTCGAACGCCCTCCGGGGCGGCGGCGTCGGGATGGCGCGGGAGCAGGCGCCGGAAGATGACCAGGTTGGTGGGGACGACGGCGATCAGTGCCGCCAGTATCCACGAGCAGAAGACGCCGTACCGGGGGAGCACGCTCGAGAAGAGCAGGAGGAGGCCGATCTTGGCGACGGCGAAGAGCGCGTTCTCCACCGGGACGCCGCCGGCCCGGCCCAGGCCGGTGAGCACGCTGTCCTGGAGCACGAACACGCACCAGATGACGGCGCTGAGCCCGAACACCACGGCCAGCCCCGGGCCGGAGGCGAGCCGCTGGAGGTCGGGGAACCACCGGTGGACGGCGACGAGGAACCCGGCGCTGACGATCACGGCCACGCCGGCGCTGGTCGCGTACGACGACACGGTCAGCGCCCGCGCCTGGCGCCCGGAGCGGGGGAGGAACCGGACGAGCGCGCTCATGAGGTTCAGGTGGGACAGGCCGGCCACGTAGGTCATCCCGTAGATCGCCGCCGAGTTCAGGCCGATGACCTCTGGCGAGTACAGGTGGGCGGCGAGCACCCAGTAGGCGATGCCGAGCACCGACGTGATGGCGGACGCGGCGATGAGCGCGTGGCCGTTGCGCAGCAGCGATGTCGTCCCGTCGGACCGCTCGGTGGAGGGGGCGGCGACGGGCGAGGGGGCGGCGAGGGCGGTCACGGCCGGCGTCCGGCGACCATCAGGCGGAGGGCCCGCCACGCCGCTTGAGCCGTCGAGCCCTCGTGGCCGGCGAGGACGCGCAGGAGCAGCCGGGCGTCACGGCTCGGCGCAGGTAGGGCGCAGGTCCGGCACCGGCCGGGCCGGTGGCCCAGGAGCCCCGCCACCGCCTCCTCCAGGCCCGACTGGTAGGGCCGGGACGCGATGTGCACGCCGTGGTCCCGCAGGTCGCCCGCCGCGTGCCGGGGCGCGACGGCCCGCTCTGCCATGGCCAGGACGGGGAGGTCGGTCCGGGTGTCGCCCACGGCCAGGGCCAGAGGAGTGCGGGGGTCCTCGCCGAGGGCGCGCAGGAGGGCCCGCAGGCCGGAGCCCTTGTCGACGGAGGCCGGGACGAAGTCCGTCTGCATGTCGCCGGGCACGGTCCTCAGCGCCACCAGCCCCTCCGCACCGGCGAGCACCGCGGCCACGGTGTCGGGCTCGAGCCCCCACCGCGCGCGGTCCCTCACGCGGAAGGCCCGGACCGAATGGCGGTGGTCCGGATCGACGAGCACGCCGGGCTGGGACTGCGCCGACCGACGCAGGCCGTCGACCTGCTCCTGCTCGGGAGCCGAGAGCAGCCCTTCGGAGGTCCGGCCGGGACCGTGGATCGCCGCGCCGTACTCGGCCACGCCGCCGGCGAGGCGATAGCTGCCGCACCGCTCGGCGACGTCCACCACGCTGCGCCCGGTGGCGAGGACGGTCCGGTAGCCGTGCCGCGCCAGGGCCCGCAGCGACACGGCGCTGGCCGGCGTCATCGCCGCGAAGCCGAGGAGGCTGGTCTCCACCACGCCGTCCACGTCGACGCAGCAGATCGGGCCGCGCTCCGGGGCCTGGATGCCGGTGAAGAAGAGGCGCTCGTAGTACTCCCGCAGAGCGCCCGACGACCGGCGGCCCACCTCGAGCGGCGACATGCGGTCCCGCCGACCCAGGTCCCAGAGCGCCACCAACTGGTAGAGCAGCCAGCGCTCCTCGGGGATGGCGGCGGCGACCCGGTGTTCGTAGCCCCGCCGAAGCGCGGCGGCGAAGGCGGCGTCGCCGGCGCGGGCCGCGGCCGAGGCCACGTCGAAGGCGGGGTCGAAGCACTGCAGGTCCAGGTTGCAGAAGGCCCGCTCGTCGGCGTCGACCTTGACCAGTGGCCCGCCGCCGCCGACGGCGGTGAACCACTCCCCGAGCGCGGTGTTCCCGTCGACCACCGAGGGACGCCCGACCGACAGCAGCCGCCGCACCACCGGCTCCACGGCGACGGCCCGTCCCGCCCACCACGCCTGGCCGTAGTTCTGACTGAGCAGGTTGGTCGCTGCCTCCCACACCGGCCCCCGGCCCCGGAGGCCGAGGGACCGGTCGTGGTCGACCGGCATGGCACCGGCCCGGGCGGCGATGTGCTCGGCGATGCCGTCGGCGGGCGTCGGAGACCGACCGGAACCGAGGACGATGCGGCGTTGCTCCGCCACCCACTCCCGCACCAGGAGGCCACTGTCGACGCCGAAGACGGCGGGGCCGCGGTCGCCGAGCGCGCTCGCCACGGCCAGCGCGTGGCGGCCGAAGTACCCGAGCCCCACCCCCTTGACCAGGACGTCGAACGACGAGACGGCGGTCCCGTCGTCGACCACGTGGACCCGGTAGCCGGCGCGGGCGTGGCTGCGGGCCCACGACGGGGCGGGGACCGGGAAGGGCTCGAGGTCGACGATCTCCCGGCCGGCAAGCACGCGACGCAGGGTCGCGGCCAGGGCCGGCGGGCTCAGGCGCCGGTGGATCGACCACTGCTCGGCGGGCAGGTAGACGCCGGCCCGGCCGGCGAGGGCCGCCGGGACGTCGTCGGCCCCGCCGAAGAGGGGGAGCAGCAGGACGATCGAGGGGTCGGCAATGCCGAGCTCACGCAGGTCCGCGACCACGCCGTTCACCGCCAGGCCGGTGGTCGGGGGGTCGTCGACAACCACCGCGAGGCCTCCGGACGCGGCTGCGGTGGCCAGCAGCCGCCGGCCCCGCGGACCTGGCCGGTGCCCCGGCCGCATCCCCACCGCGGTCACGGCCCGGAAGCCCAGCGCGTCGAGACGGGCGGCGACGAGGGGCGCCATGTAGGCGCCGGACGTGCGCACGCCCACCACGCAGATCGGCCGGCGGCGGTCCGGGTACCGCACGGCGAATTCGTCGCCCATGCGGGCCACGTCGTCGCAGTCCAGGTCGAAGCTTCGGAACGCCGACGGGAGGCGAAGGACCTCTGCACGCATCGCCGCCGGCAGGGCCGTCTGGCCCGCCCGGAGCGTCCGCGCCGCGGCGACCAGTGCGTCGGCGAGGGGCGGGCCGGCGTCGGGGGCCATCACCAGCCGGGCCAGGGCGGTGGTGAGCACGACGCGGGTCTCGTGCCAGGACCGGGCGCCGGGCGCCGGGAGGCGGGCGAGGGCGGCGACGGATCCCGGGATCCGGGCGGCCCGGGTCCGGGCGATCCGGTCGCCGGCGACGTAGCCCATCGCCTTGTCGAGAAGCTCGGCGCCTCCTTCGAGGTGGTCCTCGGCGATCTGGTCGATGCCGGCGGCGAGGAGGAACGAGTCGAGCCGGTTCCCCGCCTCCATCTGCCCGACCAGGTGCCCGAGCAGCTCGGGGAGCGAGAGCAGGAGGTTCGCCGGCGCGAGGCACCCGTCCGCCACGGCGGGGACCGGTGGCCCGCCGTCCGCCTCGTCGTGGCGCGGGGACGGTGGCGTCTGGGGGTTGCCGGAGCGCGCCGGGGCGGTGTTCACTCAGGGCCGCGTCGTTGCCAGGGGCCGGCGCTCCGCACGCCGGCTGGCCAGATAGGACATCGGCCCGCACAGCATTCCCAGGCGTTCGAGGGCGACGAGGTGCCGGGGGCACCTGGCGCCGCCCGGAGCGGAGGCCCGGCGCATCTGCAGGCCCCTGAGCACGCCGGCCGGCAGGCGGGGCACCACGTCGGCGACCCGTCCCGGCTCGTCGATCACCGTCTTGGCCAGGTAGGCGCCGAGGCCGACGCCGTAGCCGTACGCCACCCGGCGCACGGCGCGGTCGTCCCGGTGGTAGCTGTGGTGGACGATCGCCGCCGGCTCGTAGACCAGCCGGTGGCCGGCGGCGAGCACCTGGAAGAACGCCGAGAGGTCGTCGCCGCCGCGGGCGCGGGTCCCGGCGCCGGTGGCGACGTCGAAGCCGCCGAGGCCGTGGAGGGCGCCCACGCGGAACGCCATGTTGGCGCCGGATCCCAGCTGGCCGGCGGTGTAGGGATGAAGGCGGCCCACCTCGCTGTTCCCGGCGAAGTCGAAGATCCGCCGGCGGAAGCCCTTGTTCATGCCCCAGTGGAGGTGGAGGCGGTCCTGGGCGACGGTCTCGAGCTCGGCGGGCAGGATCATCCCGGTCACGCAGCCGGCGCCGGGGACGTCGAGGAAGGCGGCGGCGATCTCGCTGAGCCACTGGCCGTCGACCGCCACGTCGTCGTCCACGAAGGCGACGATCTCCCCGCGGGCCTCCTCCACGCCCCGGTTGTGGGCCCGGGCCAGCCCGGCGACCGGCTCGCGGACGTAGCGGACGTCGAGGCCGGCGCCGGCGGCCTCGGCCACGACGCGGTCTGCCGGGACCGAGGCGGCGTTGTCGACGACGACGACCTCGAAGCGGGGGTACTCGAGATCCCGGAGTGAGCCGAGGCACCGCCGGAGCAGGTCGGGACGGTTCCGGGTCGCGATGACCACGCTGACCAGCGGGGGGTCGGCCAGCAGGCGGTCGCGGGTCGCCAGGCACGCCGGCCGCCCCTGGTCCTGTCCGGGCGAGGGCGTGGCGCAGCCGTGGGCGGTGAGGTGGTCGGCCAGCTCGGCGCCGAACCGGTGTCGGGCGGCGCCGGCGAGCCGCTCGCCCGTCAACCCGTCCGGCCCTGCGGCCAGCCGCATCTGCCCGAGCGGGCGGGTGTGGACGCGCACCAGGCAGAGCACGTCGCCGTCGTGGCCCGGCGCCGGCGTCCGGTCGTTCCTCGGGAGGGCGCCGAGGTCGACCTCGAGCACCCGCACCGGCCGGAACGGCGCCCGCCGGCGGGTCACTGCGACGACGCCAACGCCGCTCCGACGTGCGCGGGCTGGCCCGACGGCGTGTCGTGCCCGTGCTGGTGACCGTTGACCCCGTTGGACGAGCGCAGCCGGATGCGCGCCGCCGAGGGCAGGCTGGTGATGGCCCCGGACCACGTCTGACCGGTGTCGGCGGCGGTCGGGACCGTCGGCGCCAGCGCCGTCGGCCCGTCGAACCACGACAGGCGCTCGTGGAGAATGGTGCGCAGTACCCGCCGCCCGTCGCGTGCCACCCGGAGGTTCGACATCCCCCCGATGCGGACGAGCTCGACGCTGGGCACCTCGGCGATGCGCAGGCCGGCCTTGATGGCGTGCACCACCAACTCCGTCTCGATCTCGAAGCCGTCGGCGGTGAGGTTCAGCCGCTCGAGGTGGACGCGGCGGAAGGCGCAGAACCCGTAGCAGAGGTCGGTGAAGGGCTGGCCGAACAGGCTGTTGACCAGGGCGAGGAGGCTCCGGTTCCCCATGCGGCGCACCCAGGTGAAGTCGTCGGAGTCGCCCTCGGCCATGCAGCGCGAACCCTTGACGAAGTCCTCGTGGCGCAGCTGGGCGACGAAGCGTGAAATCTCGACCGGGTCCATGCTGCCGTCGCCGTCCAGCATGACGATGACGTCGCCGGTGGCCACGGCGAAGCCCGCCCGGAGCGCCCGGCCCTTGCCCCGGCGCGCCTCGGTGACCACGACGATGTCCGGGAGGATCGAGCGGGCGATGTCGACCGTGCCGTCCACCGACCGCCCGTCCACGAGGATGACCTCGTGCAGGTCTGCCG
>JALYYN010000350.1 GCA_030946525.1 Actinomycetota bacterium
ACGGCGCCCACACGCAGGCCAGGGCGGCGCCGAGGAGGATGGTGCCCACCCTCGTGTCGGTGCCGTAGTACACCCGGGAGGGGTCGGTGCCGGGATGGTAGAGGACGGCCATGAGCCCGGCCGAGCCGAGGGCGCCGGCCAGGATCCAGCCGGTGAGGCGTGATCCCCGGCGGCGCACGGCCAGGCCACCCCACAGCAGCAGCGGCCAGACCAGGTAGAACTGCTCCTCGACGGCCAGGCTCCACAGGTGCTGGAGCAGGGGGGGCCGGCCGGCGGCCTGGAAGTACGACTCGTGCTGGAAGATAAGCCGCCAGTTGCTGACGTAGGTCAGCGCGGCCCAGACGTCGCCCCGGAGGCGGCCGGCCTGCTCGGCGGCCAGGAACGGGACCACCACCCAGACGGCCACCAGCAGGGTGAGGAGAGCGGGCAGCAGGCGGCGGGCCCGGCGCTTCCAGAAGCTGAACACGTCGACGAAGCTGTCGCGGCGCCACTCGGCCAGCAGCAATGCGGTGATAAGGAAGCCACTGATGACGAAGAAGACGTCGACGCCGAGGAAGCCTCCCGGCGCCCAGGTCACGTCGGCGTGGTAGGCGAACACGGACGCGACAGCAAGGGCCCGTAGGCCGTCCAGGGCGCGCAGATGGGGAAGTAGCGGCCGCTCACCGAGAGGCACACCAGATCGTACGCTGCGGCATGGAGTTCGCCGACGTCATACGGAAGCGCCGGATGGCGCGCCGCTTCGAACCGACGCCGCTCGCGCCGGGGGTGGCGGACCGCCTGCTTTCCGCAGGGCTGCGGGGCCCGACGGCCGGCTTCACCCAGGCGGTCGACCTGCTGGCGCTGGAAGGAGGCAACCAGACGGGCCGGTACTGGGACGCAGCCCTACCCGCGCCGGCGCGGGCGGGCTTCGCCTGGCCGGGCCTGCTCCGGGCCCCGCTGCTGGTCGTGGTCCTGTCCTCCGAGGATGCCTACCGGCGCCGCTACGCCGAGCCCGACAAGGCGGGCGCGGCCCGCGACGACCGCAGCCCCGACGACGAGGACGACGAGGTGCCGTGGTGGCACGTGGACGCCGCCTTCGCCGCCCTGCTCCTCCTCCTCGCTGCGATCGACGAGGGCCTCGACGCCCTGTTCTTCCGGGCCCACCGGCCGACCGCACTACGGGCCGCCCTGGGCATCCCGTCCACCTACGCCCCGGTCGGCACGGTGGCGATCGGCCACGCCGAACCGGACCGGGCGTCGTCGTCCGTCGCCACCCGTACCCGGCGGCCGGCGGCGGCGCGCGTCCACCGGGGCCGGTGGTGACGCGCCAGGTGCGGGAGGCGCTATAGGCGCACGGCGGCGATCAGTTCCTCGGGCGACTCCACGCTGACCCGCAGCGTGCGGAGGCGGACGGGCACGCCGAGCACGTGCGCCCGCGCCGGGGGGTCGATGTCGACGTCCACCAGGCCGCGGGCCGCCCCGTTCACCAGCCATCGGCCCCGCCACCCGTGGACGCCGATGCCCGTCACGAACCCGGTGTACGACCGTGCCCCCGTGACGGAGGTGCGAGGGACGTCGGCCCGGAACCACCATCCCATCCGGGCCCGCATCCGGCTCCCGTCGACGTCCACCCCCGAGAAGGCGGGACCGGCGCCGAGGACGGAGAGCAACGGCCGGAACATGCCGTACCGGATCGGAAAGGTACGCGACGACGCCATCATCCCATGATCGCGCCACCATGGATGCCGTGAGCTCGACCACCTGCCCCCACGGCCTGCCCCGCGCCACCTGTGAGATCTGCAGGCTCATGGAGCCGGCCCCGCTCGACGCCCGCCCGCGCCGGCCCGCCCGCCGGGCCAGCCTCCCCGGCAGCGTGGCCACCATGGTGATCACGGTGATCGTGGCCGTCGTCGTCGTCGGATGGGTGGCGGCCGCCTTCTTCGCCCTGCTCCACGTCATCGAGCTGCTGGTCGTGGCCCTGGCCGCCGGCTGGGTCGGCTTCAAGCTGGGTGTACACCAGGGCCGACGGGGCCGCTGACCGGACGTCCCACCGCCGGCCCACCGGCTCACTCCGGCGAGCTGATGTACGCCTCGGTGAGCCAGGATCGGATGCGGTCGTCCAGCTCTTCAGGGCTGGCCAGGTTGAAGACGTGGTGGTACCGCCCGTGGTAGTCGATGACCTTGCGCTTGATCGTCGGGTGATCGACCCGGCGGGGCAGGGAGAGCGAGAGGGCCACCCAGTGGTCCCGCGGGCGGAGCTGGGCGAAGCTCTGGGCCCGCTTCAGGAAGATGCCCACGGACACCGGCTCGACGTGCACCGGCCCGACCGTGTCGAGGTGGCGCATCACCGCCTCGAACACAGGCCGCTCGTGGACCGGCCCGGTCGAGAAGTACTCCTCGACCGACAGGGACGGCGCGCACTCGTGCGACTGGCCGGCCCGGCGGAACAGCCGGCCGCACTCGGGGCAGGTCCACCCGGGCACGACGTCAGCCGGAGAGCCGCCGGGGCTCGTCGACCGTGGCGAGGATGAGCCGCCACGAGGCCAGGCCGTGGCGGCACCAGGCGTCGGGTGCGACCAGGCACTCGTCCGGGCACCGGCAGACGCCGTCTGCCAGCCACTCGGCGAGGGTCTCCTCGTCGGGCGGCGCCCACCCGCTGTTCACCTCGAACCACGCATGGGCGTTGCCGACCGCCTCCTCGGCGCCGGCGGTCAGTGGCCGTCCTCGGCGCTGAGCTGGAGGACGAGGGCGTCCACGTCGGCCACCGGCGCCTGGCATGCGTAGTTGCGACAGACGAAGGCGCGCCCGTCCTCCCGGCCCTCGAACAGGGGGGACGGGTAGGGCTCGCCCCAGGCCAGGACGGCGTTGGGCAGGTAGCGGGCGTTGACCGCGGCGACCAGGTCGGGGCGATCCCCGGTGACCGCCACCTCGGTCACACCAGCCGCCACCAGGTCGAGCCCGGCGAGGGCGCGGGCGAATGCGGTCGGATGCTGGCCGACGAGGGGGGCGAGCAGGGCCAGGATGTCCTCGGCCCGCTGGGAGTAGTACCCCTCCCCGACCAGGGCCCCCAGGCGCAAGAGCGCCACTGCGGCGTTGCCGTTGGCCGACGGGACCGCGTTGTCGATGAGGTCCTTGCTGCGCGTGATCAGCGTCTCGGCGTCGGATCCGTTGGTGAAGAGGCCGCCCGTGGGCTCGTCCCAGAAGAGCTCCAGCATGGCGTCGGCTGCGGTACGAGCCTCGGCCGCCCAGCGGGCCTCGCCGGTGGCCTCGGCCAGACGGGTGAATCCGTCGACCACGGCGGCGTAGTCGGCGGCGAAGGCCAGCGGCCGTCCCTGCCGGCCGCCCTGCCAGCCCCGCAGCCAACGGCCGTCGGGGCGGCGGAGGTTGTCCAGCAGGAAGTCGGCGGCGCGCCGGGCGTCGTCGAGCCAGTCGGACCGGCCGGTGGCCGCCCCCGCCTCGGCCAGGGCGGCGATGAACAGGCCGTTCCACTCGGTGAGCACCTTGTCGTCCAGGCCGGGCCGGACCCTCGTCTCCCGCGCCTCGAAGAGGATGGCGCGGGCCTTCTCGACCGCCGGGCTCCTGGCCAGGTCTCCCCGCACCGGCCGGTGCAGGATGTTGGCGCCCTCGAAGTTTCCCCCGGGCGTGACCCCCCACCACGGCAGGGCCTCGGCGGCCGAGTCGCCCAGCAGCTCCTCGATCTCCTTCTGGCTCCACACGTAGAACCGGCCCTCCACGCCCTCGGAATCGGCGTCCTCGGAGGAGAAGAACCCGCCGTCGGGGTGGCTGAGGTCGCGGCGGACATAGTCGATCGTCTCGGTCAGGACCTGCAGGAACCGGTCCTCACCGGACAGCTTCCAGGCGTGGAGGTAGACGCCGACCAGCAGGGCCTGGTCGGTGAGCATCTTCTCGAAATGGGGGACGAGCCACTCCCGATCGGTGGAGTAGCGGGCGAAACCCCCGCCGAGGTGGTCGTACATGCCGCCGGCGGCCATGGCGTCGAGGGTGACGGTGACCATGGCCAGGGTGTCGGGCTGACCGTCACGGACGAAGGCCCGCAGGAGCAGCTCGAGAAGGTCGGACTGGGGGAACTTGGGCGCGGGGCCGAAGCCGCCCCAGGCGTTGTCGAATCGCTGCAGCAGGGTGTCGCGGGCGGTGGCGATGGCCTCCGCGCCGGGGAGCGCCGCGCCGGTCGGGGCCAGCGCCCCGGCCCGGCCGAGGGCCTCGGTGAGCTGGCCGGCCTGGGAGAGCACGTCGTCGCGCTGCTCCCGCCAGACGTGCGCCATGGCCCGGCACAGTTCGGTGAAGCTGGGCAGGCCCTGCTTGGACGCCTTGGGGTAGTACGTGCCGCCGAAGAAGGGCCGGCCGTCCGGGGTGAGGAAGACGGTCATGGGCCAGCCCCCATGGCCGCTGAGGGCCTGGACCGCCTCCATGTAGATGGCGTCGACGTCCGGCCGCTCCTCGCGGTCGACCTTGACGTTGACGAACAGCTCGTTCATCACCGCGGCGGTCGCCGGGTCCTCGAAGGACTCATGGGCCATCACATGGCACCAGTGGCACGCGGCGTAGCCGACCGACAGCAGGATGGGCCGGTCCTCGTCCACCGCCCGCTGGAAGGCCTCGTCGCCCCAGGGGTACCAGTCGACCGGGTTGTCCTTGTGCTGCTGCAGGTACGGACTGGTCTCCTCGGCAAGGCGATTCATCGGGTCGCCGCCTGCGGCGGCTGCCCCGCTGAACGGGGTCCTGTGCTGTCTGGTTCGCTCGTCTTCGACTCGCTCATGGTCATGAGCGTACGGACTTCGGCGCTACGGTCCGGGGCGCGTGGTCCGTGACGTCGCCGAGGTGCTGGTGGTGGTGGCCGTCGGCGGGATGCTGTGGTCGGCGGTGACGCGGCTGCGCCGGGGCCAGGCCCGCCCTGTCCTGTGCCCCGGCTGCCGCCGTCCGGTATCCCGGGTCTACGACGCCTGCCCGCACTGCGGTGGTCCCGTGCGGGGCTGACACCGCGCCTCAGACCGGGTCGCGGTCCTCCGTCTCCCCGGGGAGGGGGGCCGATGCGGTGTTGGGCATGGTCTCGGGCTTGGTGGCATCCGGACTCGGCTGGGACGTGGCCCAGTGGTCCATGGCGTTGCCCGACGGCGCCGCGCCGGCGCCACTCATGGCCGGGCCCTCGTCGGGCTGCTCCTGGTCGTCGGGGTTGGTGATGCCCGAGTCCCCCTGGCGCTCCTCGATACCCTCGACCACGTGGTTACCTTCTCCCTCGGTGCTACCTGGCATGTGCTGACTCCTTCTCGGGCGGACCGTCGGCCGTTGACTGCGACGGATGTGGGGTCAACGTAAAAGCGGTACTCGTCGCCCGCACATAGTACCCAGCCGCCCCCGAGCCGAAGCGGAACGACCGGTCCGGGCTCCTCCCGCCGGGGCACGTACATTCGGGGCGTGGAGCTGGGCGACGATCCGGAGGAGGCGTCGTTCCGCTGCGGCGCCCGCGACTGGCTCGCCGCCCACATCGGTCCCTACCGTGTCGACGTCGACCCCGACAGCCTCTCGCTGGTGTTCGCCGACGTTGGCGACATCGCCCACGTCGAGCGGGGCAAGGCCTGGCAGCGGGAGCTGCACGCCGGCGGATGGGCCGGCCTGGGCTGGCCGGAGGCCCACGGTGGCCGGGGCCTGGCCATCCCGCTGCGGGCGGTGTGGGCCGAGGAGCTGGCCGCCGCCGCTGCGCCGCCGCCGATCAACCTGCTGGGCGAGGCCATCGTCGGGCCGACGATCATGGCCCACGGCACCGACGACCAGCGACGACGCCTCCTGCCACCGATCCTCACCGCGGAGGAGATCTGGTGCCAGTTGTTCAGCGAGCCCGGGGCCGGCTCCGACATGGCCGCGGTCACCACGACGGCCGTCCGCCGGGGCGGTGAATGGGTGGTCGACGGGCACAAGACCTGGACCTCCGGGGCCCACTACGCCGACCGGGCCGTGCTCCTGGCCCGGACCGACTGGGACGCCCCCAAGCACCGGGGCTGCACCTACTTCCTGCTCGACATGCACCAGGGCGGCGTCGCCAGCCGACCGGTCCGCCAGATGACGGGGGGGGCGGCCTTCAACGAGGTGACCCTGGACGGGGCGGTCGTGGTCGATGCCGACCGCCTCGGCCCCGAGGGCGGCGGCTGGGCGGTGGCGGTCACCACCCTGATGCACGAGCGCGTCAACCTGGGCCTGGGCCTGGCCCGGGTCGGGGGCGGCGTCGACCGGCTCCTGGCCCAGCTCCGCCTCCGCGGCGTGGCCGACGACCCCGCCGTGCGCCAGCTCGCCGCCCAGCTCGTCATCGACGCCCGCTGCGTGCAGTACCTCGGCTGGCGGATCGCCGCCTCTCTGGCCGACGGTCAGGAGCCCGGGCCGGAAGGGGCGGTGGCCAAGCTGGCATCCGGCCGGCTGTCCCGCCGCCGCGACCAGCTCCTGGACGCCATGCGGGGGGCAGGCGCCATGGTGCATGACGGGTACACGCTGCAGCAGCTGTGGGCGCCCGCCACCCGGATCGCCGGCGGCACCGACGAGATCCTCAAGAACCTGATCGCGGAGCGGGTCCTCGGCCTTCCCCCGGAGCCACGGATGGACAAGGACGTGCCCTTCCGAGACGTGCCCCGGGGGCGCTGAGCCGGGCGTCGCACCCGATCGGGCCGGTTACGGCCCGGATCAGGTCAGGATCAGGCCGAGACCTTGCCTGGCGCCGTCGGCGATCCCGACCTGAACTGCGCTGCGCCGGCGATGGCGTCCCATTCCTTCTGGTCCGCCGCCTGCCAGGACCAGAAGGACACGCCGGACGCGCCGTCGGCCTCGCCCACACGCATGAACCGGCTCAGTTCGTCGGCGGTGGGGACGCCCGGCCGACCGCCCTCGGCGGCGCCGTCGTAGGCTTGGCCCACCGGGAACACCGGCTTACCGTAGGGGAGGAGGTCTTGGAGGGCCCCTGCGATGTCGGTGTCGGGCTGGCGGTTCAGCCAGTAGACCATCGGGGCGATGGCGTCGAAGGACGCCACCACCTGCGCGTACGGGTAGGGCCGGCTCGGCGACGGCCGCGGCACGGTGGCGATCAGCGGGAAGGCCGTGCCCACCGCGTCCCGGAGGGCCTTGCCATAGGCGAGGGCCACGTCGGGGTTGAGGTTGGTCCCCTCGCTGGACGTCTCGATGTCGGCGGAGAACCCGTCCAGGCGCTGCTTGCCGGGCGCCCGGTGGTCGATGGCCTCCTTGGCCCGGTGGACGTCGTCCTGCCAGTTGACGAGCCGGGGGAAGTCCCACCCGTAGACCTTGAGGCCGGCCGCGTGGGCGGCGGGAAGGATCCTGTCCAGGAATGGCCCGGCGTAGAAGCCGTTCCAGCTCGAGCCGGTCCGGACGTAGATGTGGGTCAGGCCGACCGCCTTCGCCCGGGCGACGATGGCGTCGACGCTGCCGCCCTCGGTCTTCTCGGGCTCGTAGATCCACATGCCCTTGCCGTACGGGAGCAGGGCGGTGACCGGAGGCCGGCTGGCGACGTCGGCGGCGGGCGCGCTGAACGCCGATCCCACCCACCGGCCTACCGCAGCCGGAGCCTGGAGGCCGGCGACGCCCGAAGCGGCGGCGATGCCCGAGACGGCCATGATGATGGCGGTCACCAGGTTGATCCCGGCGAAGGTGCGCCGGGAGGACCCGGCCCAGGGCATGGGGCTGGCGAGGGCATGGGCGCCGACCGGGTCGTGCCGGGGCCGGGCGTCGGTGGCCGAGCCCGCGCCCAGGCCGCTGATGGTCGAGCCGTGGCGCCGGGCAGGTGCGTCGGGCTCGTTCGGGTCCGCCGCAGCCGGCCTGTCCTGGGTTTCGATCATTCCGTGCGCGGAGACCGTGCCAACCGCGGTTCCCACGCTGTCCGTGGTCTGTGCGCGCCCAGCGTGGCCTTCCCCTCCCGGAGTACCTAGTTCGCCGTCGCAGTACCGCCTCCCTGCCGTAACGATGAGAAAATGTTTGAGAAAGGGTCCGCGGCGGGTATGCGACCGCCGCCGTGGCGGCGCATAGGCCAGAATGGCGGCCGTCCACACAGGCTGGGGAGCTGCACAGAATGGGCACTGTCACGGGCACGTCCGACGACACCGCTGCCGCGCCGCCGGCCGGCGGCGTCAACCGCTAGGCCGCTAGATGCTCCGGTGGCGGGACCGCGCCAGGGACCGGGACGACGGGCGAAGCGCCCGCAGCGTGCCGAGGTGACCTCCGCGACCCTTCCGCCTGCCCTCGACGCCGCCGCTGCGGAGCAGCCGGCGCCGCCCACCACCGGGCGGCCCGGCCCGTTCTGCGGGTTCGTGCCTGGATCGATCATCGACATCGACCTCAACGGTCAACCCTCCGGCCGCCAGCTCGCCGACGCCAAGGGATGCGTCACCGTGACCCGCTGAGCCCCACGCCTGTCATTCCCGCCGGGCTCCCAGGAGCTACCCGGTCAGAGGGTGACGCACTGACCGGTCTTCGACCCGGCCGTGTTGACCATGCCCGCGTTGGACGGCGCCGGGTTGTTGCCGGCGCAGTTCAGGGCCCGGAGCACGGTGTCGGCCTTGATGACCGTGTTGCCCGGCCCGTTGTTGTTGATGTTCACGTTGGTCGAGCCGATGTTGGATCCGAAGGTCACGGCCTGGTTGCCGGTGAGGTTCACGTCGCCGGCGAACCTGTTGCCGGCGCACGCGCTGGCCGGGTCACCGATGCGGATGGGCACCGTGGCGCCGGTCACCCGCAGCGCCACACCGGAGACGGGCGGCGAAACCTGCGATCCGCAGATGCTGAGAACGACGGGCCCATCGGCCACGATGCCCCGGCTGATCTGGGAGTTGAGCACGCTCAGCCCACCACCGGGGTTGACGGTGACCGGCCCCACCACGCGGGCGTTGACGATGCACAGGCGCTCACCGCTGTTGACCGTGACCGGGCCGAGGAAGTCCCCGGTCAGCGTGGACGTGCAGGGCGGGATCAGGCGGGGCCTGGTGACCCTGTTGGAATCCAGGGTGACCGCGCCGGTGAGGGCGATCAGCCGCCCGTCGACCGAGGCGCTCGTGTTCGTCGTGATCGAGATGGTCGCCAGGATGGTGCCCTCGAACTGCGTGCCCGTCCCGATGGTGGCGGAGCTCCCGACCCGGAAGAAGACGTTGGTGGCATCCGCCCCGTTGACCAGGTTGATGCTGCTGTTGGTGGCCGTCGTCAGGGTGGACCCGACCTTGAAGATGAACACCGCGTTCGGGTCGCCCTGGGCGTCAAGGGTTAGGATGCCGGACAGTTGGGCCGACCCGGCGAAGCAGTAGGTGGCGGGGGTCAGGGTGAGGCCCCCGAGGTCCTGGCCGGTCAGGTCGGTATCGCAGGGACGGCTGGCCAGGTCGGTGGAGGCGGTGGCGGCATCGGCCTCGGCCTGGGCGGCGGCGGGATCGCCCGGATGCACCGTGCCGACCACCACGCCGGGCGGAAATCCCGTGATGGCGCTGCCGGGGCTGACGCCGATGTCGCCGGTGATCACCGAGGGTCCCGTGTTGGTGATGGTGGTGGCCGCCAGGACGGCGAAGCCGTCGGCGGTGCCGAGGTTCACCGGCCCGGGCGCCGCAGATGCCGTGCCGACGGTCGCTGCGACGAACGATACGAGGCCAACGATGACGCTGACGCCGATGTACGGGCGTCGGCGAGCCAACGCGTTTTGCAGTGTCATGTGATCTGTCCCTTGTGGTCCCAGTACCAGCCGATGGAACCAGGCTAGTCGGTCAAATCGACCAGCCCGAATCCGTCGAAAGGTAGGCGGGGCCTATCTGGGAAAACCTTCGCCGGTGGTCACTACAACCCTGTGCACCGGCGGGTCGTGGGAACGTGCTGTTGGCCACGACGCGCCCTCTCGCGTTGGCCGCGGGCCCGGGGGTGGGGGGTCCCGGCAGGGCACCGGGGCCTCGGTACCGCTTGTGTCAGCGCGGGGCGAGCTCGCCGTAGAAGCAGGACGCGGTGACGCCGCCGTCCATGAGGATGTCGCTGCCGGTGATGAACGCGCCGTCAGCTCCCATGAGCAGCGCTCCGACCGCCCCGACCTCGTCCGGAGTGCCGCCGCGCCCGGCAGGGGACAGCTCGATCATCCG
>JALYYN010000355.1 GCA_030946525.1 Actinomycetota bacterium
AACGCGGCGGTGCCGTTGTAGGTGGCGGTGATGATGTGGTTGCCCTCGGGCAGTGTGGAGGTGGCGAAGCCGGCCACGCCGCTGCCGTTGACGGCGACGTTTGCAGCGAGGACGGTGGCGCCTTCGGTGAAGGCGACGGTGCCGGTGGTGACCGGGCTCCCGCCCGACGTGACCGTGGCGGTGAAGGTGACGTTCTGGCCGGTGGTCGACGGGTTCGGAGATGCGGAGACCGTGGTCGTCGTGGCCGCGCCACCCGAAGTGGTGATGTCCAGGCTCCAGCCGCCGCCGATCGACCCGGTGTCCCCGCAGCCGTCGTCCAGGACGTAGAGGCTCCACGTGCCGTTCGGGGCGATGCCGTTGAAGCTCGACGCCAGGGTCGCCGAGCCGGTGGGCGCCGGGCTGTTGACCGGCGTCGGGGCGCTCGGGTAGACGTCGGCCGGGTTGTTGGGCTGGACGAGCTCGAGGTAGTCGGTGGGCTTGGCGGTCGTGCTGCTCCACGGAGAGTTCTGGGGGAGTTGCGCCGCGGCTTGGTCGTCAAGGGTGAGGGTGGCGTTCGATAGGGAGCCGGTCCCGGCGTCCGACAGCAGCACCAGGTTCTGGGCACCCCCGCCGGGACCGACGAGGAGGATCTCGAAGTCGCCCTCGAAGGGGTGGGTCATGCCGTGCAGCGTCACGTTGACGTCCGCGACGGTCCCGGAGAGGCCGCTGACGGTGATGTTGGACGGGTACAGGTTGGCCTTGCCGGGCCCGACCATGCACGTCGCGTCGGCGACGGTCAGCGCCGCGGTGTTGGAGAACGTGGCGGCCTCCGCGGGCGCGACCGTGGCCAGGACGGCGACCGTCGAGCAGGCGACCACGGCGGCGAGGAGAGGGACGAGACGGGAGCGAAAAGACCTACTGCGTCGGACCATGGAACCCGCCTCTCTCTGCGAACGCGGCGCGACCATACCAACCGCGCACGGGTTACGGGAGGGCGCTCACCTCGACGTACACCTTGATGGCGCCCGGCGTGCCCAGCAGGTCCAGGGCCTTGGGAGCGTTGTCCAGTCCCTGGACCGGGTGGGTGAGCAGCCGGCCGAGCCAGCCCGGCCAGCGCGCCTCGGCCATGGCGATGTCGCGCACGCCGGCCTCGAAGTCGGTCCGGCTGGCGTTCACGGTGCCGACCATGACCTTGTTGCCGAGGACGAAGCCCAGGTTGAGGGCGTCGGAGGGCACCTCGACCCGCCGGTCGCCGCCGGTGACGCTCGACAGGACCAGCACCCCGTTGCGGCCGAGCACACCCATCGCCTCGAAGACGAGGGGCGAGAACCCGGTGGCCTCGAACATCAGGTCGAACGGCCCGTGCTCCCCGGCCGCGGCGGCTAGGTCGGTCTGCTGGGTGCTGAGATAGCGGGCGCCCAGGCCGGCGGCCAGGTCCGAGTTGAGGTACGGCGCGATGTCCCGGCCGAACACGGTCACGTCGAGGCCCCGGAGGCGCAGGACCATGGTGGCCAGGAGGCCGATGGTGCCGGCGCCCAGCACCGCGGCCCGCTTCGGCTGCCAGACCTTGACCCGCCGCTGGATCTCGAAGGCCTGGGTGATGCCCTTCTCGACCACCGTGGTCGGCTCCAGGAGGACCCCGACCTCGCGGAGGCCGGCCGGCATCAGGACGAGGCGGCCGGTGTCCTCCACGTAGAACTCGGTCAGGAAGCCGTGGACCAGGTTGATCCCGTGCTCGTGGTAGTTGTCGTCGGTGGTGAAGTCGGGCGTGCCGACCATGTCGTAGATGCTGTCCCCGGCCTGGCGGACGATCGACACCACGTAGTCGCCGGGCGCCAGCTCGGTCACCTTCGGGCCCACCTCGGTGACCACGCCCAGGCCCTCGTGACCGGTGACCAGATAGTCGTAGCCGGGCGGTGGGGCGCCGTAAGCGCCGTCGTCGATCTCCTTGTCGGTGCCGTCGAGGCCCACCCGCAGGACCCTGACCTTGACACCCCGCCCGCCGGGGACCGAGTCGAGGGTGGGCTCGGGATGGTCGTCCCGCACCGATGCGCTGTGGGGTCGGCGAGGAATGACGGTGAGCGCTTTCATGGACCGCACGCTTTCACAGACACCTGTGGCCTGGGGGGCCACGACGGATCAGCATCGCCGGCGGCCGCCCTCGCCGGCGAAAGCCGGCACCCATCCGGCTGGCGGCCAGGAACGACGGCGGAGGCTGACCGGCTCTGCCGGGCCGCCGGAGCACGATCCGGCTCGCCGCGCAGGCAGAGCCTGCTCGGCGATTCTGGTCACAACCCGTACGCCTCCAGGAGTCGGAGCCACACCTCGCTGACGGTGGGGAAGGACGGGACGGCGTGCCACAGCACGTCGAGGGTCACTTCGCCGGCCACGGCGATGGTCGCCGAGTGGAGCAGCTCGGCCACGCCGGGGCCGGTGA
>JALYYN010000392.1 GCA_030946525.1 Actinomycetota bacterium
CTGTCGTAGTGGACGCCGTGCAGCAGGTCGCCGTCGGTCACGCCGGTGGCTGCGAAGAAGCAGTTGTCCCCGGAGACCAGGTCGTCGGTGTGGATCACGTTGCTGAGGTCGTAGCCGGCGGCCAGCACGTTCTCGCGCTCGGAGTCGCTGCGGGGCGCGAGCTGGGCCTGGATCTCCCCGCCCATGCACTTGAGCGCGGCGGCGCTGATCACGCCCTCGGGCGTACCGCCCACGCCGAAGAGGATGTCGGCGCCCGACTCGGGCCAGCCGGTGGAGATGGCGCCGGCCACGTCGCCGTCCTGGATCAGCCGGATGCGGGCGCCGGCGGCGCGGATCTCGGCGATGAGATCGTCGTGGCGGGGTCGATCGAGGACGACGGCCGTGACGTCACGGACCGACTTCTTGAGCGCGGACGCCACCGCCTTGAGGTTGTCGGTGGGCGAGAGGGTGATGTCGATCGACCCGGCCGCCTCGGCCCCGACGGCCAGCTTGTTCATGTAGAAGCAGGGCCCGGGGTCGAACATGGTGCCCCGCCCGCTGACCGCGATCACGGCCAGGGCGTTGCCCCGCCCCAGCGACGTGAGCGTCGTCCCCTCGAGGGGGTCGACGGCGATGTCGGTCTCGGGCGGCGAGCCGTCGCCCACCCGCTCGCCGTTGTAGAGCATGGGCGCCTCGTCCTTCTCGCCCTCGCCGATCACGACCACGCCGTCCATGGCGACGGAGGCCATCACCACCCGCATGGCCTCGACCGCGGCGCCGTCGGCGCTCTCCTTCTCGCCCCGTCCCATCCAGCGGGCGGCGGCCAGGGCGGCGGCCTCGGTGACCCGGACCAGTTCCATGGCCAGGTTGCGATCGGGGGGCTGCGGTTGGGCGCTCATGGTCCGGCACCCTATCTCGACGCCTACGGGGCGTGCCCCTCCGCCACTAGGATGCAAGGCGGAATGGGGCCCCGATGATCGCGTTCTGCCCCCGTTGCGGGGCGGAGTTCCCCGAGGAGCTCCGTGGCGTCGGAATGGTCTCCCAGGCGGAGCGGTGCGCCGATTGCGGGCTGACCGTCGGCGACCCTCCACCCATGCTGGCCCCCGGTCTCGAGGACGACGAGGTGGCCTACGAGTTGGACGACTGGCCGGTCACCGGGCGCAGCACGGCGGTGAGCGGGCTCGTGGAGGCCGAGATCCCCTACCGCTGGGAGGCCCACCTCGTCCTCGTGGTCCCGACGGTGGCCGAGGAGGAGGTCGACCGCCTGCTCGAGGACATCGAGGCGGGGCCTCACGGCGACGCCGAGGACGGGGAGGACGACGACGCCGACGGTGGCGAGGAGGCGCAGGCGGCCATGGCCGAGCTGTTCGTGGCCGCCGACCGGTTGCAGCACGCCCCGAACGACGAGGGCGTCGCCGGCGACGTCGCCGCCGCCACGACCGCGGTACGGGCCAGTGCGCCTCCGTACGGGATCGAGCGGCCGGTCTGGCGGCGGATCCAGGATCTGGCATCGGCGCTGGTGGGGGACCTGGACGAGGCGGCCGGGGAGGACGTCGTGGCCGACGACGCCCGGGCCCTGCGTGATTTCCTCCGCGACCTCGTGTAGCCAGAGCCCCGTCTACCCTCCCCTGCGATGCTGCTGGCCGAGTTGGAGATTCGCCACTCGCGCGCCGTGGCCCCCACCCGCCGGGTGGCGCTCGGCCCCCACTGGCTCCCCACCGAGCCGGCGCCGGGCTACGGCGGCATCCTCCTCGGCGGGGTCATCGCCGCCCACCTGCCCGACGTCGACCCGGAGCTGCGCGAGGAGTTCTTCACCCTCGTCGACGACCTGGAGGAGGGCCGCCGCATCAGCCAGCCCCGGTTGCGCCACCGCTTCCAGACCGACGTGGTCGGCCTCGACCGCAGCCGCCACAAGCTCATCGGCCATCCCGGCGACAATCCCTCCGGCGACGTGGTCTTCGAGATCGAGGGCCAGGGTCGCCCGGTGCCCCAGATCCTGGGGGCGGTCCACGCCGCGTCGCGGCTCCACCTGAACGCCCGGCCCCAGGTCTTCGCCGCCATCCGCAAGGCGGCCCGGTGGAAGGACGGCCCGAACCCCGCGCTGGTGACCCTGCTCTCGGACGTGACGAGGACGGCGCCGACGTGGTGGCGGACGTTTTCCACCGACGAGCGCTGGGCCCTCATGGTGCTCGGCTTCGGCCCCGACGAGGACCAGCCGGGCCGGGACGAAGTGCTGCAGCGGTTCCGATTCCTCCTGCGGGAGTCGCACCCCGACCACGGCGCCGAGCACGAGGGGGCGGGCCAGCGCATCCTCGAGCTGACCGAGGCCCGCCGCATCCTGCTGCCGTGAGCCCGACCCGCCCTCCCCGCGCCGGGCTGGTCCTCGCCCCCGGGGCCAGCGCCACCCGGGACCACCCCTCGCTGGTGGTGCTGGACGACGCCCTGACCGCCGAGGGACTGGTGGTCGAGCGCATCGACCTGCCCTCGTCCCGGCCCGGGCCCAAGGTGCTGGGCGCCGTCGCCGACGCCGCCGGGGCCCTGGCCGCCCGCGCCGGGCTCCCGCCGCAGCGGATCCTCCTCGGCGGGCGATCCCTCGGTGGGCGCGTGTGCTCGATGGCGGTGGCCGGGGGCCTGCCCGCCCTCGGCCTCGTCCTCATCAGCTACCCACTGCACCCGCCGGGCCGGCCCGAGGTGGCGAGGACCGAGCATCTCCCCGCCCTCGACCTGCCCTGCCTGTTCGTCTCGGGCACCCGGGACGCGTTCGCCACACCCGACGAGCTGCAGACCGCGACCGGGGCGATTCCCGGGCCCGTCGCCCATGCCTGGATCGACGGCGGCGACCACGGTCTGCGCCACCGTGACGTCCAGGTCGGCGGCGTGGTCAGGGACTGGGTGCTGGCCCTTCTCGGTCCTCGGGATTGAGGTCCTCCAGCTCCCGGCCCGCGGTCTCGGGGTAGGCGGCGAGGACCAGGACGGCCAGCAGTAGCGGCCCGGCGGAGACGACGGCCATGCCGGGCCCGATCGTGCCGAGCCGGTCCGACAGCACGCCGCACAGAATGAGCCCGGCGGCGCTGCCGACCAGCGAGGAGACGGCCACCAGCCCGTTGGCCCGCCCCCGCAGGGCGGTCGGGAACAGCTCGGGCCCGTAGACGCCCAGCGCCGGGATGGCTGCGGCAGAGATCATCGTTCCCACCAGGGCCAGGGCCCACATTGCCCATCCGGCGGCGAAGTAGTAGCCGACGGTGACCACGGTCCCGGCGGCCAGGGCCACCGCACCCACCATCCGGCGACCGCGGACGTCGGCGATGCGGCCGCCGGCGACGATGCCGGCGGTGGCCGGCGTCCCCGTGGTGATGGTGAACAGGGCGATCCGCCCGCCGCTGAAGCCCCTCTCGGTGCGCAGGAACTGGTTCCCGAACTGGGAGTTGGGGGCGACGAACAGGTTGGCCAGGAAGCCGGAGACGGCGAGCAGCGCCAACCGGCGCCCGTGGCCGGCGATCCGGGCCGCGGCGTGGGGGGTCACGAACCGGCGGCTCTCCGGGAGCCGGCGGCGGACCGCGGCCACGAGGGGGAGCGCGGCGAGCGGCACGAGGTACAACAGCCGCCAGGCGCGCGTGCCGAGGTCGGCCAGGCGCAGGGCCATGACGCACAACCCGGCCCCCAGCGCGCTGGACATGGTCAGCAGGCTCACCGCGTAGGCCCGCGAGCGGGCCGGCATCTCCTCGGCGGCGACGATGCTCACCAGCAGCAGGACGGCGGTGGCGAAGGCGCGGGCCAGCAGCTGACTGGCGGCCAGCCAGTCGAGGGACGGCGCCACCGCGCCGGTCACCGCCAGCAGGCAGCCGGCGGTCGCCGCCGCCACCAGGACCTGCTTGCGACCGCGCCGGTCGGCCTGGATGACCACGAAGAGGGCGACCAGCCCTCCGACCCGGACCACGCCCCCGGCCACGCCGAGGGCCCGGTTGTCGGCGCCGAACTCGCCCCCGGCGAACGGGATGGTCTGGGTGAAGAGGGTGCCGAGGTACCCGGAGACCACCGTGAGCAGGGCCAGGACGGCCAGCGCCGAGGAGGCACGGGCGTCAAGGCGGCCGGGCGGCGCCCACCACGGCACCCGTTCGGTGGCCGGCCGGGACAGGGCGCGCTTGAACGGGCGCACGAAGAGCCAGCCGAAGTAGGGCACGGCCAGGCGGAAGTCGATCTCCTGGGTGACGGTCACCAGGCCGTCCGTGGAGGGCGACGCCGCCACCGTGCGGCGGTAGGTCCGGACCGGCCCCTCGGCCGCGTCGAAGTGGCCCTCGCCCACGGCCCGCTCGAGGACGAGGTCGGTCCGGGGCTCCAGAATGGTGGCCAGGCCGGCGGCGTCGGTGGTCGTACGCACCACGACTCGGGCCACGCCGGAGGCTACGTGCCCTCAGCAGCGGTGTGGCGGCGACGTGGGAAGCAGTTGGGGCGCGCAGCGGTTGTAGCTTGATGTGATGAGCATGCACGAGCAGCTGATGGAGGCCATCGAGGTCATCCGCCCCGCCCTTCAGGCCGACGGCGGCGACATGACGCTGGTCGGGCTCGACGAGGAGACCGGGCGGGTAGAGATCGAGCTGGTCGGCGCGTGCGGGAGCTGCCCGGCGTCGACCATGACCCTCAAGGCCGGCATCGAGCGCATCCTGAAGGACCGGGTGCCGGGCGTGACCGAGATCGTCGCCGTCGGCACCGAGCCCCTCCTCGACATCCACCACTGAGTAACCGCCGAACCGGTTGCACGCAGTGTCCTCTGTGGCACTGAGTGAGCCCAGTTCGACGAGTTAGGGGCCCGTTGGGGTATGCACGGCCCAGGCGACCCGGCCCATCTCGGCGAAGGTCGACAGGTGGGGGTGGCTGGGCACCACCCGTACGGTGAAGCCGTAGCGTCCGGCCCGCTCGCAGGTGAAGGACCCCTCGTAGCGGTGGCCGGTCTCGGCGACCGCCCCGGCGTCGGAGAGGGTGGGCGGCACCAGCGCCATGGTGACGATGGCCGTGTCGGTCAGCTCGTCGGTGGGACCGACCGGCCCGTGGACCAGCTGCACGTCGACATCCGACGGGCTCAGCGTCCCGAGCGCCACCGCAGCCGACACCCGGCGGTTGCTGCCCAGGTCGGCGGTCAGGCTGTCGCTGACGATGTCGCCCACGGCCACCCCGGGCCAGCCGGCGACGACCCGCTGCTTCCACCCGGCCAGGTCACGCGCCCGCTGGTGGCGGTCGCCGGCCATCACGTCGGCGGCGGCGGCGGCCGGCTCGTAGAGGTCGGCCACGTAGTCGCGCACCATGCGGCTGGCCGACACCTCCGGTCCCAGCGTGCGCAGTGATCGGCGGACCCGCTGCAGCCAGCGCTGCGGTGGCCGCCCCGGGGCCCGCTCGTAGAAGAGGGGGACGATCTGGCGCTCGAGGATGTCGAACAGGCTGGCCGCCTCGGCCTGGTCCCGGCGACCCAGGTCGTCCCAGCCCTCGGTGGACGCGATGGCCCATCCGTTCTCGCCGTCGAAGTACTCGTCCCACCAGCCGTCGCGGATCGAGCAGTTCAGGGCCCCGTTGAGGGCCGCCTTCTCGCCGCTGGTCCCACAGGCCTCCAGCGGGCGCCGGGGCGTGTTGAGCCAGACGTCGCAGCCCTGGAGCAGAACCCGGGCCAGCGCCATGTCGTAGTCCTCGAGGAACGCCACCCGGTGGCGGACGTCGGTCTGGCGGGAGAACTGGACCACTTCCCGGATGAGGTCCTTGCCCAGGTCGTCGGCGGGATGGGCCTTGCCGGCGAAGAGCAGTTGCATGGGCCGGTCGGCGTCGAGGAGCAGCGCCTTGAGCCGGTCGGCCTGGGACAGGAGCAGCGTGGCCCGCTTGTAGGGCGCGAAGCGCCGGGCGAAGCCGATGGTGAGGGCCCCGGGGTCGAAGGCCTCGTCGCACCAGGCCGCTTCGGGCTCGGACAGGCCCCGCGCCAGGGCCGACTCCCGCAGCCGGCGGCGGACGTAGGCGATCAGGCGCTCCCGGGCCTGGGCCCGAGCCCGCCACAGCTCGTCGTCGCCGGCGTCGTCGATCCGGGCCCAGCGGTCGGGGCCGGCCTCGTGCCACTCGGGCAGGACGTGGCGGTCGAACAGGTCCCGCATCTCCGGGGACACCCACGTGCGCGAGTGCACGCCATTGGTGACCGACCGGATCGGCAGCTCCTCGACCGGCACGCCCGGCCACACCGGGGCGAAGATCTGGCGGCTCACCACGCCATGGAGCTTGGACACCCCGTTCGACGAGGCGGCCAGGCGCAGGCCCATGACCGCCATGTTGAACGGGGCGTCGGACGGCTCGCCGGGCTGGTGGCCGAGAGCCATCACCCGGTCGAAATCGACGTCGCACTCATGCGCCCAGCCCTTGAAGTAGTGCTCCATGAGCCCACGGGGGAACCGGTCCATGCCCGCCGGCACCGGGGTGTGGGTGGTGAAGACGGTGCCGGCCCGCACCGCCTCGATGGCCTCGTCAAAGCTGAGCCCGTCGTCCACGATGGCCCGCCGGACCCGCTCGAGGCCGAGGAAGCCGGCGTGACCCTCGTTGGAGTGGAACACCTGGACGTCGTGGCCGAGGAGCTCCAGGGCCCGGACGCCGCCGATCCCGAGGAGGATCTCCTGGCGCAGGCGGTGCTCGCTGTCACCGCCGTAGAGGCGGTCGGTGACGGTGCGGCAGGAGTCGTCGTCGTTGTCCTCGACATCGGTGTCGAGCATGTACAGGGGCACCCGGCCGACCTGGGCCTTCCATATGCGGGCCAGTAGCGGCGTCCCGGCCAGGTCGACCTGCACCCGCAGGCCCTCGATGGGAGTGAGGGCCATGACGTGGGGGTCGAGGTCGACGTAGCGCTCCTTCTGCCAGCCGTCGGGGTTCAGCTCCTGGCGGAAGTAGCCCTGGTGGTAGAAGAGCCCGACGCCGAACAGCGGCACGCCCAGGCTGCTGGCCGCCTTGAGGTGGTCGCCGGCGAGGACGCCCAGGCCGCCGGAGTACTGCGGGAGGGCCTCGGCGATGCCGAACTCGGGCGAGAAGTAGGCCACCGAACCCAGCGGGCTCGGCTCTCCGTTCTTCCCCTGGCGGCCCTGGAACCAGCGGTCGGCCTCCAGGTCGCGCCGCAGGTCCCCGTGGACCTCGGCCATGAAGGACAGGAAGGCCCGGTCGGCGGCCAGGGCGTCGAGGCGGCGGTGGTCGACCATGCCCAGCAGCCGGATGGGGTCGTGGCCGGTGGCCTCCCAGGCGTCGGGCTCCACCCAGCGGAAGAGATCCTGGGTGCGGTCGTCCCACGACCACCGCAGGTTCATGGCCAGGGCGTGCAGCGACGACAACCTCCCTGGCAGACGGGGCTGGACGGTAAAGCTGCGGAGTGCCCTCACGGGCCAGAACCGTAGCGGCCGGGAGGAACGGGGCCGAATCCCGAAGGGGGCGAGGCGGCCGCATGTGACAGGGAGCGGCAACCCGGGTACACCAACAGGGTGATCGGTCGCATCATCATCGACGACCCGCGCCCGCGCACGCCCGGGGGGCACCCGGCCAAGGCGGTGATCGGCGAGGCGGTCCACGTCTCGGCCGACGTCTACCGCGACGGCCACGACATCCTCGCCGCCCGGGTGCTGTGGCGCCCGGCGGGCGAGGCGAAATGGCGCGAGGCGGCCATGGAGGACCTCACGAACGACCGATGGGACTCGGTCATCGAGCCCGCCGCCCTCGGCCTCCACGAGCTGGTGGTCGAAGCGTGGACCGACCGGCTGGCCACCCTCGCCCACGACATCGAGGTCAAGGAGGCCGCGGGCGAGCCGGTCGACATCGAACTGCAGGAGGTCGAGCTGGAGACGCAGCGCCGGCAGGCCGGCACCGCGCCCGACGACCTGACCCGCACCGAGCCCTTCGAGCTGTGGGTGGACCGGGAGCGGGCCCTGGTCGGCGCCTGGTACGAGCTGTTCCCCCGGTCGGAGGGCGGCCTGCAGCGGGCGGCGCGCAGCCGCCTGCCCGATGTCGCCGCCATGGGCTTCGACGTGGTCTACCTGCCCCCGATCCACCCCGTCGGCCGGTCGCACCGCAAGGGCCCGAACAACACCCTGGTCGCCGGGGAGCGTGATCCCGGCAGCCCGTGGGCCATCGGCAACGAGCTGGGCGGCCACACCGCGGTCGAGCCCAGCCTCGGCACCATCGACGACTTCGACGCCTTCGTCGCCACTGCCCAGGAGCTGGGCCTCGAGGTGGCGCTCGACTACGCGCTGCAGTGCTCGCCCGACCACCCGTGGGTCAGCGCGCACCCGGAGTGGTTCCACCGCCGTCCGGACGGGAGCGTCAAGTACGCCGAGAACCCGCCCAAGAAGTACCAGGACATCTACCCGATCAACTTCTGGCCCGCCGACGACTCCGACCGGCTCGCACTGTGGGACGCGTGCAGGGGGATCCTCGACCACTGGATCGGCCACGGCGTGCGCATCTTCCGCGTCGACAACCCCCACACCAAGCCCCTGGCGTTCTGGGAATGGCTCATCCCGGAGATCCAGAAGGACCACCCCGAGACGCTGTTCCTGGCCGAGGCGTTCACCCGTCCGAAGATGATGGCCAAGCTGGCCGAGGTCGGCTTCAGCCAGAGCTACACCTACTTCACGTGGCGGAACACCAAGGAGGAGCTCCAGGAGTACCTGGAGGAGATCACCGAGGGCCCCACCGCCGACTACATGCGGCCCGCGTTCTGGACCAACACCCCCGACATCCTCGCCGGGCCCCTGCGCGACGGTTCGCCCGCCGCCTTCCGGATGCGCCTCTTCCTCGCCGCCACCATGACGCCCACCTACGGGATGTACAGCGGCTACGAGCTGTGCGAGAACGAGCCGGCGTCGCCCGCCAACGAGGAGTACCTCAACTCCGAGAAGTACGAGTCCAAGCACCGGGACTGGCAGCGCACCGACTCCCTCGCCCCGTTGGTCACCCGCCTCAACGACATCCGCCGGCGCCATCCCGCCTTCGCCGAGCTGCGCAACATCCGCTTCCACCGTTGCGCCTACGACGGCATCCTGGTCTGGTCCAAGCAGAGCGCCGACGGCAGCGACGTCATGCTGATGGTCGTGAACCTGGACCCCCTCCACTTCCACGAGGACACGATCCACATCGACCTCGCCTCCCTGGACCTTCCCGTCGACGGTCCCTACCGGGCCCGCGACGAGCTCACCGGCGCCGAGTACATCTGGTACGGCCCCGACCAGTACGTGCTCCTGGACCCGGCGATTCAGCCCGGCCACATCTTCCACCTGACCACCCTCGCCGCCCCGGCAACCCTCGCACCGTGACGCGAACCGGTGACACTTCCCGGCGCCAGGCCCCCCGGGCCGTCACCGGTTCGGCTGAGGCGCGATGAGCGACGACAGCGACGGGCGCTGGTACCAGCGCGCCGTCTTCTACGAGGTCCTCGTCCGGGGCTTCTATGACGCCAACAACGACGGCAGCGGGGACCTGAAGGGGATCACCCAACGGCTGGACCACATCCAGTGGCTGGGCGCCGACTGCCTGTGGCTGCTGCCTTTCTACCAGTCGCCGCTGCGCGACGGCGGCTACGACATCAGCGACTTCTTCTCGATCCTCCCCGAGTACGGCGACCTGGCCGATGCCGTCGCGCTGGTCGAGGAGTGCCATCGCCGCGGGCTGCGGATCATCGCCGACATGGTGATGAACCACACCAGCGACGCCCACGCCTGGTTCCAGGAGTCCCGCCAGGACCGGACCAACCCCAAGGCCGACTGGTACGTCTGGAGCGACGACGACAGCCGCTACCCCGACGCCCGCATCATCTTCATCGACACGGAACGCTCCAACTGGTCCTGGGACCCGGTCCGCCAGCAGTACTACTGGCACCGCTTCTTCAGCCACCAGCCCGACCTCAACTACGACAACCCCGAGGTCCAGCAGGCCATGCTCGACGTGGTCCGGTTCTGGCTCGACCTCGGCCTCGACGGTTTCCGGCTCGACGCGGTGCCCTACCTCTTCGAGCGCGACGGCACCAACGGCGAGAACCTGCCGGAGACGCACGAGTTCCTCAAGCGCCTGCGCAAGGAGATCGACGCCAGCCATCCCGGCACGGTGATGCTGGCCGAGGCCAACCAGTGGCCGGCCGACGTGGTCGACTACTACGGCGAGGGCGACGAGTGCCACATGTGCTTCCACTTCCCGCTCATGCCCCGGATGTTCATGGCCGTGCGCCGGGAGCAGCGGTACCCCATCACCGAGATCCTCGCCCAGACGCCGGCCATCCCGGACGGCTGCCAGTGGGGCATCTTCCTGCGCAACCACGACGAGCTGACCCTGGAGATGGTCACCGACGACGAGCGCGACTACATGTACAACGAGTACGCCAAGGATCCCCGGATGAAGCGCAACGTCGGCATCAGCCGGCGCCTGGCCCCCCTCGTGGACAACAACCGGGCCGTCTCGGAGCTGCTCCACGCCCTGCTTTTCAGCCTGCCGGGCAGCCCGGTGCTGTACTACGGGGACGAGATCGGCATGGGCGACAACATCTACCTCGGGGACCGCGACGGCGTGCGGACACCGATGCAGTGGACGCCCGACCGCAATGCCGGCTTCAGCAAGGCCGACTTCGCCCAGCTCTACCTCCCGCCCCTCATGGATCCCGTGTACGGCTACCAGGCCGTCAACGTCGAGGCCGAACAGCGCGACTCCGGGTCCTTCCTCCACTGGATGCAGCGGGTCCTGCAGGTGCGCCGCCAGCATGGTGACGTGCTCGGGATGGGCAGCCTCGAGGTGCTCTCGGCGGAGAACCCGTCGGTGCTGGCCTTCATCCGCCAGCACGAGGACCGCACCATGCTCTGCGTGAACAACCTGAGCCGGTTCGCCCAGCCCGTCGAGCTCCAGCTGGGCCGGTTCGCGGGCCGGACGCCCATCGAGCTCTTCGGCCGGGTGCCGTTCCCGTCCTTCGGTGAGCTGCCCTACCTGCTCACTCTCGCCGGCCATGGGTTCTACTGGTTCGAGCTGGCCGACACCCCGGCGACAAGTCAATGAGGTCCCGACGCCAACTGGAGGCGGCCACGTGATCGATCTGGGTACGTTCCGACCGTTGCTGTCGGCGTGGTTGCCCCGTCAGCGGTGGTACTCGGGCCAGACCGAGCCGGCCGCGCTGGAGGTCGTCGACCAGGAGGTCCGGGGCGGTCACGGTTTCCCGGCCCTGGTCCGGCTGTTGGTCCGGGCCGACGGCGTCCACTACCAGGTGGTCGTCGGACTGCGCTCCCGCGAGGAGCACCCGGAGTTCCTGAGGGGCCAGGACCAGGCCGTCATCGGCGACATCGGCAGCGACGCAGGCGACGCCATCGCGTACGACGCGGTGTTCGACCCCGAGCTGGCCCTCGTCCTGCTCGACATGGTCACGCCCGAGGTCACCGCCGAGCGGGCCCGGCTCATGGGCGCCGAGCAGTCCAACAGCTCCCTCGTCTACGACGAGCGCTACATCCTGAAGCTGTTCAGGCGCATCCAGCCGGGGCCGAACCCCGAGGTGGAGGTGACCGAAGCCCTTGCCGGCCAGGGCTTCACCTGCGTCGCCGCCCCGCTCGGCACCCTGCGGGTGCGCAACTTCGACCTGGCCATCCTCCAACCGTTCCTGGCCGGGGCGGCCGAAGGCTGGGCCCTGGCCCTGACCTCACTACGGGATCTGTTCGGGCTGAACGACACGTCGTCGATGCCGATCATCAACCTCGACGCCCCGCCGGCCCCGCCCGACCCCGGCCAGGCCGGCGGCGACTTCTCCGGCGAGGCCGCCCGCCTGGGCGCCATGACCGGCGCCATGCACATCGCGCTGGCCGCCGCCTTCGGTCGCCATCAGGTCGACCCCAGGGCCTGGGCGGCGTCGATCGCCGAGCAGCTCGACGCCGTCGGTCCCGTCGAGATCGACAAGGACGCGGCGCTGGCCATCCTCGACCGCCTGGCCGAGGTCGACCCCGGCCCCGCCATCCGGGTGCATGGCGACTACCACCTCGGCCAGGTCCTGCGCACCGACGCGGGCTGGTACGTCCTCGACTTCGAAGGCGAGCCCATCCGGCCGCTGGAGGAGCGCCGGCGACCGACGTCGCCCCTGAAGGACGTGGCCGGGATGCTGCGCTCCTTCCACTACGCGTCGGCGGTGTCGCGCACCGAGCGGGACGGTGAGGAGCTGGACGAGCTCGCCGCCGCCTGGGAGGACCGCAACCGCCAGGCCTTCCTGCGGGGCTACCACAAGGCGGCCGACGGCGGCGGCATCCTGCCCCCGGACCCCGAGGGCATGGAGGCGGTGCTGGCCGCCTTCGAGCTGGAGAAGGCGGTCTACGAGCTGGGCTACGAGCGGGCCTACCGCCCCGACTGGGAGGCCATCCCCCTCGCCGCCCTGCGCAGGCTGACCACGTGACCGCCCTCACTCGCTTCGCTCCGTTCCGGCGAGTTGGCCGTGCTCCGGCCGTCCGGCGGAGCCGGCCGGCCTCCGCCATCTTCCCTTCGTCGACAGCCGGTCGAGGCCGCCTCCGGCGGCGTCGGGTGGCCGTCGACATGAAAGGCCTTTTGTGAGCGTTTCTGCACCTGTCGATCTTCACGCCCTCGTCGCCGGAACCTATGCCGATCCGCACCGGATCCTCGGACCCCACGGCGACGTGGTGAGGGCCTGGCGGCCGGATGCGTCCGCCATCACCCTCGTGCTGCCGGCCACCGGCGAGCGGATCGACATGACCCGCGAGCACCCGGCCGGGGTGTTCGTGGCCACCGGCGTCAAGGGCGGTGTCACCGACTACCGTCTCGACGTCACCTACCCGGGCGGCGACACGTGGCTGGTCGACGATCCCTACCGGTTCTGGCCCACGCTGGGCGACATCGACCTTTACCTGCTGGGCGAGGGCCGCCACGAGCGGCTCTGGAAGCGCCTCGGGGCCCGGCCCACCCTCCACCAGGACGCCACCGGCACTGCGTTCGCGGTGTGGGCGCCCGCGGCCCGAAGCGTGCGGGTGGTCGGTGACTTCAACGGCTGGGACGGTCGCCTCAACCCCATGCGCATGATCGGCTCGTCCGGGGTGTGGGAGATCTTCCTGCCCGGCGTCGGCCACGGCGCCCGGTACAAGTTCGAGATCGTCACCCCCGACGGGTCGCTGACCCTGAAGGCCGACCCCCTGGCCGTGGCCACCGAGGCGCCACCCAACACCGCCAGCGTCGTGTTCGAGTCCAGCTACGAGTGGGCCGACGACGACTGGCTCCGGCGCCGGGCGGCGAGCAACCCGTGGGGCGGCCCCATGTCGGTCTATGAGTGCCATTTCGCCTCGTGGCGCCACGTTCCCGAGGACGGTGACCGGCCGCTGACCTACCGGGAGATGGCCGAGCAGCTCCCGGCGTACCTGGTGGAGATGGGCTTCACCCACGTCGAGTTCCTGCCCATGGCCGAGCACCCCTTCGGCGGGTCGTGGGGCTACCAGGTCACCTCGTACTACGCGCCCACCGCCCGCTTCGGCACGCCCGACGACTTCCGCTTCCTGGTCGATGCCCTCCACCGCGCCGGCATCGGCGTGATCGTCGACTGGGTTCCCGCCCACTTCCCCAAGGACTCCTTCGCCCTGGCCCGCTTCGACGGGACGGCGCTGTACGAGCATGCCGACCCGCGCCAGGGCGAGCACCCCGACTGGGGCACGCTCGTCTTCAACTTCGGGCGCCACGAGGTCGCCAACTTCCTGCTGGCCAACGCCCTGTACTGGATCGAGGAGCTCCACGTCGACGGGCTCCGTGTGGACGCAGTGGCGTCGATGCTCTATCTGGACTACTCGCGCGAAGAGGGCCAGTGGGTCCCGAACAAGTTCGGCGGCCGGGAGAACCTGGAGTCGGTGGAGTTCCTCCGCCAGCTCAACACCCTCGTCCACGCCGAGTGCCCGGGCGCGCTGACCATCGCCGAGGAGTCCACTTCGTGGCCCGGCGTGTCCCGTCCCGTCTACCTCGGCGGCCTGGGCTTCGGCTTCAAGTGGAACATGGGTTGGATGCACGACACCCTCACCTACTTCTCCAAGGAGCCGGTCTACCGCCGCCACCACCACCAGAACCTCACCTTCGGCCTGCTCTACGCGTTCTCGGAGAACTTCGTCCTGCCCATCTCCCATGACGAGGTGGTGCACGGCAAGGGATCGCTGGTCAACAAGATGCCGGGCGACAAGGGCACCAGGCTGGCCAACCTCCGGGCTCTCCTGGCATGGATGTGGGCCCATCCCGGCAAGCAGCTGCTCTTCATGGGCTGCGAGATCGCCCAGGAGCGGGAGTGGTCGCACGACCGCAGCCTGGACTGGAACCTCCTCGACGACGGCGGCCACCGCGGGGTGCAGGAGCTGGTGGCCGCCATGAACCGGATCTACAGGGAGGAGCCCGCCCTGTGGGAGGCGGACTTCGACGGTGCCGGCTTCTCGTGGATCGACGCCAACGACGCCGACGGCAACGTGCTGTCCTTCGCCCGGTTCTCGGCCGACGGCGGCCAGAGCCTGGTGTGCGTGGCCAACCTCTCGGGCAGCGACCGCCGGGCCTACCGGATCGGCGTGCCCATGGCCGGATCGTGGGAGGTGGTGCTCGACACGACCATGGCCAACGGCGGGACGCTGCAGGCCGAGCCGCAGTGCTGGCACGGCCGCGACCAGTCCCTCACCGTCAACCTGGCGCCGTTGAGCGTGGTCTGGCTCGTCCACCGCTCGTAGAGGCCGGTTCGGCGGTCAGCACGGGCCCTCGACGTGCAATCCCTGGGCGATGGCCGCTTCCCTCAGACGACTGTCGTAGCTGACGACCACACCGAGATCGGCGCCGATCGAGAGGGCGGCGGCCAGGTGGATGGCGTCCAGCGACCGCAGCTCTGGTGGCCCAAGGTCACCGGCACGGTCGAGGAGGGGCTCGTCGATGCGGATGAGGTGCACGGTCGCGAGCAGGCGGCGGGCCTTGCCGACCAGGTGTTCGTTCCCGGAGCGTCGCAGGGCCCGCACCGTCTCGGTGCGCAGCAACGTCGCCGACGCCCGATCCGGCCATCGCCGCAGCCGGATGCGCAGCGCCTCGGACTCATGCTCGGCGACGATCAGCTCCACGAAGGCCGACGTGTCGACGTAAGCGACGCTACCGCTCATCGGCACGCAGTTCCTCGAGCGCGACGGACGGGAGCACAGGCCCGGCGCCATGTGCCGGCAGCCCCAGGGTCTCGGCCAGGTCCACCAGGTCGCCCCCGGCGCCCGTGGCCCGTCCTTCGGTGACCATCTGGGCCAGGACCCCCGGGCGGAGCGGGACGATCCGTGCAATCGGATGGCCGTGATCGGTGACCTCGATCACCTCGCCCTGGACGACGCGCTTCAGGATGGCGCTGGCCTGCTGCCGCAACTCTCGAAGTCCTACAGTGTTACTCATGGTGTAAACATGGTAGCGCTTTGACCTGCTCGTCCAACGGTGGCGGAACTCGTAGCCTGGACGCCGTGCCCGACCACACCACCGCGTACCTCGACTGGGCCGCCACCACCCCGATGCGCCCCGAGGCGGTCGAGGCCATGCTTCCCTTCCTCACCGAGCGCTTCGGGAACCCCTCGGGCGTCCACGCGGTGTCCCGGGAGGCCCGCAAGGCTCTCGACGGGGCCCGCGACACCGTCGCCGCCTGCCTGGGGGCCCGGCCAGCCGAGATCGTCTTCACCGGCAGCGGGACCGAGGCCGACAACCTGGCCATCGCCGGGGCCCACGCCGTGCGGCCGGGGCCGACCGTCTGTTCGGCGATCGAGCACCACGCCGTCCTGCACACCTGCGAGGCGCTCGGCGAGGCGCGGGTGGCGCCGGTCCGGCCCGACGGCGTCGTCGACCTCGACCGGCTGGCGGCGCTGCTCGATGCGTCGGTGTCGGTGGTGTCGGTGATGCTGGCCAACAACGAGATCGGGACCATCGAGCCGCTGGCAGACGTGGTCGCCCTGGTGCGCGACCTGGCGCCCGGCGCCGTCGTGCACACCGACGCGGTCCAGGCCTTTCCGTGGGTCGACGTCGCCGCGCTGGCGGCGGGGGCCGACCTGGTGGCGGTCAGCGCCCACAAGTTCGGCGGGCCGAAGGGCGTAGGCGCCCTGGTCGTCCGCCAGGGCGTGAAGGTCCACCCCCTGATCCACGGGGGGGGCCAGGAGCGCGACCGCCGCAGCGGCACCCAGAACGTCGGGGGCATCGCCGCCCTCGCCACCGCCATGGTGAGCACCGCGGAGAGCCGCGAGGTCGAGGTGAAGCGACTCGGGGGGCTGCGCGACGACCTCGTCGACGGTCTCGCGGCCGCGATCGACGGCCTCGTGGAGACCGTCCCACGCGATTACAAGGTGGCCGGCAACGCCCACCTCTGCATCGAAGGGGTCGAGAGCGAGGCCGTGCTTTACCTCCTCGAGAAGGGCGGCGTCTTCGCGTCGGCGGGCTCGAGTTGTTCCAGCGGCGCGATCTCGATGTCGCACG
>JALYYN010000579.1 GCA_030946525.1 Actinomycetota bacterium
TGTTGGAACAGGTCGGCGCGGGCGACCACGTCGACGGTGTCGATCGAGTCGTCGCCGAGGGCGTGGCGGGCGGGCGTGCCCGCTCCCCCGCTGCAACCGGCCAGCACCACAAGCGCCGCCGTCGCGACTACCGCCCGGCGGCGCCTCGTCAACATGTCCCCCCTCGTTCCCGGATCACCCGCTCCAGCATGCCGCCGGAACCGTCATCCCGGGTAGCGGGACGTCCAGAGGCATACGAGCCCGCCCGTGGAGCGAACCTTCGCCGAGCGCCCGGCCGGCCGACCCATGGCCCTCCGGGCCGGGCGGATCAGCGGCGGCGGCCGAGGAGGCGGTGTCCCTCGCGGGTGGGGCGGTCGCCGATGGCGACGGTGTCCGCCCGGGCCAGCTCCTGTTGACGCTCGGTCTCGAGCTCCTCGGCGCGCTCGCGCTCGTCGGCCATGACAGCCTCGCTGGTGGCGATGTGCTCACGGTCGCGCTCCCGCTCGAGCTCGTGGGCCCGGACCCGGCCCTCGGAACGGGCCAGGGCCAGGTTGGCCCGGGTGCGGGCATCCTCGGCCTCGCGGGCGGCCGCCGCCTGGGCCCCGACGGCCGGATCGGCGGCGCGGGCCAGGAGGCGACCGTGCCAGCGCTCGCCGAGGACGCCGCCGAGCAGCGAGCCGACGACGATGGCGATCAGCGAGGCGATCCCGGCGACGGTGCCGGCCTGGCCGTACTCGTGGAGGGTGGTCGGGATGCCGAGGGACCGCAGGTTTGAGGCGATGGCGTCGGTGCCGGCCGACGACGATCGCACCAGGGCGGCCACCACGCCGACGATGGCGACGCCGAGGACGAGCACCCCCAGTCCGTGGACCAGGCCGTTGCGGCGGGCCATCCGGCCGGCCACGTACCCGCCGAAGAGATAGGACACCAGCAGCAGCGCGGCGACGACCAGTCCGCCCGCCGTGCCCAGGCGCTCCCAGTCGGTGTTCAGATCGGTGGTGTCCCCCACCGAGGCGACGATCGCCGCGGCCAGCCCGGCGAGGATGGCGAACGCGCCATAGGCGACCAGGACCCCGGCGAGCACGCTGGTGAGCGAGAACCCGCCGAACCCTGCGTCGCCGGCCAACTCCCGCCGTTCCCGGGCGCTTTCACGCAGGCTCCGTGACCTCGTCCGCGGGCTCACCGGTTCTCCTCTCCGGTCTCCACGTCGGCGATGTTCTCGCCCTCGACGGAGCGGCCCTCCTCCATCAGCTCCTCCTCGAGGCCTTCGCGCTGCAGGACCTGGTCCTGCTGCTCCTGTTCGACCTGCTCCTCGGTCTCTTCAGCCATGCCTGGCCCGTACCCGGCCGTACTGCGGGCGAATCCTCCCCGGCTTCCCGGAACGACCGGCGCGGCCCTACCATCGCCTTCCGGATGCGACGCCCGACCCTCTCGCCGCCGGCCTACCGCCGGATCACCCTCGTGGCCATGGTCGCGCTGGTCTTCATCATCGTGACCGGCGGCGCCGTGCGCCTCAGCGGGTCGGGGCTCGGTTGTCCCGACTGGCCGACGTGCGCCAGCAACCGGATCGTGGCGCCGTGGCAGTACCACGCCATGGTGGAGTTCGGGAACCGCACGATCACCGGCCTGGTCTCAGTGGCGGTGATCCTCGCCGTGCTCGGGTCGCTCCTCCGGGTGCCGAAGCGGCGCAACCTGGTGTGGCTGTCGGTCGGCCTCGTCGGTGGGGTGGTTGGCCAGATCGTCCTGGGCGGGCTCACCGTGCTGTTCAAGCTCCGGCCCGGTTTCGTCATGGCCCACTTCCTCCTGTCGATGGTCCTGCTCGCCGACGCGGTGGTCCTCCACCACCGGGCCGGCCGGCCCGCCGGGCCCACCCGCCCGGCCGTGAGCGGCGACCTGCTCGCCCTCGGGCGCCTCTCGGTCGCCGCCGCCGCCATTGTCATCTTCCTCGGCACCGTGGTGACCTCGTCGGGTCCCCACGGCGGCGACGAGCACGCCGAGCGGCTGCCGTTCCTGCTCAAGGACGTGACCCGGCTGCACGGGATCGCCGTCATGCTGTTCCTCGCGATCGTGCTGCTGAGCCTGTGGAGGCTCTGGAAGGCCGGCGCGCCGCCCGTCCTCATGCGCCGGGGCGAGCAACTGCTCGCCGTGCTGGTCGCCCAGGCCGGGGTGGGCTACGTCCAGTACTTCACAGGAGTGCCGGTCGTGCTGGTCGGGATCCACATCCTCGGCGCCGCCACCGTCTGGGTCGCCGTGCTCCGCTTCCACCTGGCCTTCTCGGTCCCCGACCGGCCACGTTCCCCGGACCCCGACGGCGGTAGCGTGGAACCGTGGTCGGCGGCGCTCAGCTCTCGATGACAGCTGCGCTCTCGATGACGGCCGCGCTGCCGATGACCGCTCCGGTCGAGGTCAAGGAGCCGGAGATCGGCGAGGTCGTCGTCCCCGACCGGCCGTGGATCGTGATCGTCTGGAACGACCCGATCAACCTCATGTCGTACGTGACCTTCGTCTTCCAGAAGCTGTTCGGCTACAGCCTGGAGAAGGCCACCAAGCTCATGCTCGACGTCCACGAGAAGGGCCGGGCGGTCGTGTCGTCGGGGCCTCGGGAGAAGGCCGAGATCGACGTCTTCCGCCTCCACGAGCACGGCCTGTGGGCCACCATGGAACATGATTCGTAGGCGGGTGAAGCGGGCC
>JALYYN010000480.1 GCA_030946525.1 Actinomycetota bacterium
AGGTGGTGCCGGGCGGACTGGCCTGGGTGGCGTCGTAGAGGTTCTGGCCCGGATTGACCACCACCGCCCCCGCCGGGGCGCTCGCCGGCCCTGTCAGGATCGCCGCGTTGCCGCAGACCTGGGCGGGCGGCGCCGTCGGCGGGCGCCTGGCCGGCTGCGACGCCGTGTCGGGCCTTGTCGCCACCACGAACGCCACGACGGCAACGACCGCCGCCACGGCGCCGGCCAGCAGACCTCGGCGGGACACCCGGCCAGCATACGACGGCAGGGCCGCCCCTTGGAGCACGCCCCGCACGTGCAGATATCGTGTCGTGCCCGAACTGCACAACGGAGGTTGGGGGATGGCCGAGGCAGCAGGGCGGGAGTCGAGCGCGTCCGGGCGACCCCTGCGCCTGCTCGGAGCCCGGGGCGACGCCACCGATCCCTCGATCTTCAGCGGTATCCCGTACTATTTCCTGCACGCGGCCATGAAGGGCGGCATCGTCGACGGACCCGTCCCCCTCCCCCGGGACGACTTCCGCTTCGCCGCCCGCCGCATCGTCTGGAACGCCACCCGGCCGCTCACCGGCGACCGCCACGGCGGCTACCAGTACAACCCGGCCCGTCGCGACCGCCAGTGGGCGGCGGCGGGCCCGGCGCTGCGTGGCACCTGCATCCTCCACGCCTGGCAGCTGCTGCCGGACTTCGTCGTCGCCGACGACTCCATCGAGAAGTGGTACTTCATCGACCAGACCCTGGCCCAGCTTCACGAGGACTACGGAGAGCAGTCGATCATCGGCCGCCGGATCGGCCGCCACGCCCGCGCCGCCGAGCGCGAGGGGTACGCCGCGGCCAGGGGCGTCATCGCCCACAGCCGCTGGGCGGCGCAGAGCGTCATCGACCGGTACGGGATCGACCCCGCCAAGGTCCACGTCGTCAAGCAGGCGGCCAACATCCACCCCGGGGCGCTGGCCGAATGGGAGCGGTCCGAGCAGGCCCGCCGGCTGAGCCAGGCCGATCCCGGGTCGCACGCCGGTCCCCTCCGCCTCGTGTTCGTGGGCCTCGACGGCCCCCGCAAGGGCCTCGACCGCCTGCTCCGGGGCCTGGCCATCGCCCGGAGGGGCGGGTCGCAGATCGCCCTCCGCGTCATCGGCTGCCTGCCCGGCAGGATGCCGCCGGAGCTACGGGACGTTCCCGGCGTCGAGTGGTGCGGCCGCATCGACAAGCGGAGCGACGCGGCGCGCTTCCTGCAGCTCGTCGGGGAGAGCGACATCGGATGCCTGCTGTCCCGAGTGGAGGCGGGCGGATGCGGCCTGTCGGAGTACCAGGTGCTCGGGCTCGCCGTCCTGGGTACCAACGCCGGTGGCGCCGCGGAGCAGATCCTCCCCGGCAACGGGTTGCTGGTCGACGTGGAGGCCACCGACGTCGAGATCGCCGACACGCTCGTGGACCTCGAGCGGCATCCCGAGAAGGTCTGGTCGATGAGGCAGGTGGCCTGGCGGCAGCGGCGTTCGGCCACCTGGGACGCCAGGGTGGAGGAGATACGGACGTTCTGGCCCCACCCGTCGCCACCCGGCCGAATCGGCCATGATCCCGGTTAGCATGCGCGGGTGAGCGGCAGGTACCACCCGACGTTCTTCTCCGAGGTCGCTCCCGGGAGCGCGGCGTCGGCGCACCGGATCGTCCCCCTGCTGCTGGGCCTGACCGACATCGGCTCGGTGGTCGACGTCGGGTGCGGCGCGGGGGGCTGGCTGGCCACGTTCGCCGAGCTGGGCGTGGACGACTACCTCGGCATCGACGGCAGCTATGTGGACGCTGCGTCCCTCCCGTTCCCGAGCGACCGGTTCCGGGCCCACGACCTGGAGGACCCGATCGTCCTCGACCGGCGGTTCGACCTCGCCCTGTCGCTGGAGGTCGCCGAGCATCTCGGGGCCGACCGGGCGGCGGCCCACGTCGTTTCACTGACTGGGCTGGCGCCGATCGTGGCGTTCTCCGCCGCCATACCCGGGCAGGGCGGTGTGGGCCACGTCAACGAGCAGTGGCCGGACTACTGGGAGGCCCTGTTCGCGGCGAGGGGCTACGTCCTCCTGGACTGGTTCCGCCCGCAACTGTGGGACGACGACGCCATCGAGCCGTGGTACCGCCAGAACCTGTTCCTCTTCGTCGAGCGCGACCGCCTGGACCACCTCCGAGAAGCCGTCGACGGTGACCGTCCGCTACCGCTGCGGCTCGTGCACCCGGACGTGTTCAAGATGGTGCTGTCCGAGCCGCTCTCCCTGCGGGCGATCGCCAAGGCGGCCCCGCCGGCGGTCCGGGCGTCGGTCGGGGCTCGATGGGCCCGCCGCCCGGGCTGGCTGGCGTCGCCGCGCACCGCCGACCCCGCCCGGTCCGCCGGCCCCGCCGCCTGACCCGTTCAGCCCGGTGGCCGGGCGACGGCCCAGACCACCACGGGCAACTTGGGATTGTTGCGCAGGGACCGCCCTGGTCGGTAGAACGACCACCGCCGCAGGTTCGAGGTGACCGCCGCCCGGTTTCCCCAGGACCGCACCGCCTCGACGACGAGACCCTGCCGTTCCAGCAGCGTCCGCAGGCCGAGCGGCGTGAAGCGCCAGTAGTCGTCCGGTGCGCCGTGGATCCGGATCAGGAACGGGGTGCTCACCAGGATGCGTCCTCCGGGACGAGCCAGGCGCCCGAGGGTCCGGACCGCGGCGTCAGGGTCCGACACGTGCTCGAGAACCTGCTCGCAGATCACGACGTCGTACTGCCCCGGCGGCTCGGAGGTCATCAGGTCGAAGCTCGGGTAGGCGAGCGTCGTGTAGGAGCGCCACCCCAATCCGGCGCGCGAATCCCCGCTTATCTCAACGGCATCGAGCGCCGGGGGACCGATCTCCCGGAACCATGCACCCAGGTCCCGGTTCATCGATTCCCGCACGTACTGCCGCAGGGCGGGAGCGCCGTACACCGCGTGCAGCGCAAACTGCAGCCGCTGCCTGGCTTTGGCGGGAAGTCTGTGCCACAGGCGGGCGAGCAATTTGTTCAATTGTCGTCAGGGTAGCAGCGATCATTTCGGCGGTCCACCGGGCAGGGCCGGTATGAATCCGCCGATCCCCCGGCCGGTTGCGCGTGCGGTACCCGTGCGGCCGCACGTCGCCGTGCGTTGCCTAAGGTGTGACGTCACGAACGCGCCCGGTGGCCCGGCGCGCGCTATCCCCGGGCGGGCGGCCCGGGAGAGGAATCCCCGGGAGAGGGAGCGATGAGGAACACCAGGTCGACGATCCGCCCGGGCCGGCCGGCCCCTTGAGCGAGCTCACCCCAGACCTGCCCCTCGACATCGGTGTGGTCCCCGCCCCCGCCGACGAGGCCAGGCCGGCGTCCATGCGGCGGGGCTCGGCCGCCCGCTTCATCGCCGACGCCAGTGGACTGGTCTTCGGCATCCTGTCCGGGGTCATCACCGCACGCGGGCTCGGGCCGGCCGGGAAGGGGCTCTTCTCCTCGTTGACCCTGCTCTCCGGCATCGTCCTCTGGGTCTGTTCACTGGGTCTCGGCGACGCCGCCATCGTCATGGTCGGCCAGCGGAAGGCCACGGTCCAGGAGGCCCTGTCGGTCACGCTGACCGCCGTGCTCGGGCTGTCGTTGATCGGTACGGCGCTCCTGTGGGGGGCCATGATCCTGGCCTTCCGAAGCGACTGGCACCAGGTGAAGGGGGCTGCGGTCCTGGCCTGCCTGACGCTCCCGCTCCTGGTCATCAGCAACAACCTGGCCTTCCTGCTCAGTGCCCAGGACCGCGTCGTCGCCCACAGCGCGGTGAACGCCACCATCTCGGTGACGAACAGCCTCGGCCTGATGTTGTTCGTCGGGTTGATCCCGCTGTCGATCGCCGGCGGCATCCTGGCCAACGGCGTCGGCTCGGGCGCCGGGGTCGTCGTCGCCATCGTGCTGCTGCGCCGGTCGGGGCTGTCGCTGCGCCTCGGTTTCGACCGCGTGTACCTCGCCGCCGCCGTGCGGTACGGGCTGTCCGTGGCGGTGTCCTACGTCGTGACGATCATGTTCCTGCGCGTCGACCTGCTTGTCACGTACGTGCTGGCAGGATCCGGCCCGGCCGGCAACTACAGCGTGGCGCTGGGGCTGTCCGCCCTCGTGGGCCTCCTCCCGACGGCGATCTCCGCAGGCACCTTCCCACGCCTGGCCACGGTCGACGAGGCCACCGCCAACAAGCTGACCGCGCAGGCGTGCCGGTATGCGACGGCCGCCGCCGCCACCATGGCCGTCGGCCTCCTCGTCGTCGTGCCGGTCGGGCTCCCCCTGCTGTTCGGCCGGGCGTTCCGCGCCGCCGTGGCGCCGACGCTGATCCTGCTCCCCGGCGGCGTGCTGTGGAGCATCCAGTGGCTCCTGTGCCGGGCCGAAGCGGCCCGGGGTCGCCCCGGCCTGCTCCTGCGCTCCTTCATGCTCGGGCTGGCGGTCATGTGCACGCTGGACTACCTCCTGATCCCCAGGGTCGGGATCAAGGGCGGTGCGAGCGCGGCGGTGGCCGGCCCCGCCGCCGGGCTGCTGTTGTGCCTGCTCTCGTACCGCCGGTCGCGGTCTTGGACGGCGCCGCTGCGCAGCCTGCTCCCCGGGCCGGACGACTTCCGGTCGCTCCTCGCCCAGTCCCTGGATCTGCTCCCCCTGCGCCGGCGGGCCCGGGCCGCCGAGGCCGGCGACACCCGACTGCGCTGAGTTGGGAGGCTCAGGCGGCATTCGGGCAATTTCCGCTAAATCGGACAAGCGACACCTCTACATACTGGACAACACGGTCACCCCTGCTACTTCTATAGGTCGAATACCTCATTCAGTCGAAATGCCGGCAGCCGAAGCACTAGGTACAAGCGAGCCCCGTGAAAGGGGACCTCGGTCGGGACCCCCGATAGAGGAATCGCACTGCTTCCGGGAGTCGGCATGTCACAGCGAAGGTTCACGCACTGGATCATGGCCACGGCGGTCTCGGTGGCTTCTCTCGCCCCCCTTGTCGCCGGCCATCCGGCATCCGCCGCCAGCCTGGCGCCCGTCACCCCCCCCGCCCAGGTCTGCGGCAACGCGGCGATCCTGACAGGGCCGGCGAGCGCCCCGGCGGGGGCGGTGGTGGTCAATCCGGGCCAGAACCTCTACGACGCCACCCAGGCCAGTCCGCCCGGCACCACCT
>JALYYN010000483.1 GCA_030946525.1 Actinomycetota bacterium
CCCGGCGCCGCCATGCCTGCAAGGGCCGCACCGACACCTACGTCGTCGACCTGGGCCGACGGGCACTGTGCTTCTCCTCGGCCGAGCCCACCGGGCTGAGCCGCACCATCGGCGGGGCCCTGGCCCAGCTGGCCGACATCTGCGGGCCGGGGTCGACCATCACCTTGGGCTTCGACCGGGGAGGCTCCTACCCGGTGGTGTTCTCCCACCTGCGCGACTGCGGCGTCACCTGGGTCACCTGGCGGCGGGCCGAGATGGCCGCCCCGGCCGCCGCCCCCCGCCGCTCCTGGTTCCACCTCGACGGGCGCCGGCACAGCTACCTGCTCGCCGATGAGACGATCGACCTCGACGGTTACGGCCCGGCCCGCCAGCTCACCATCTTCGAGGGCGGCGTGGCGGTGGCCCAGGTGCTCACCTCGGAGACCTCTTCCACCGCCGCTCGCATGGTCCACCTGCTCCGCTGCCGGTGGCGCATCGAGAACGTCTTCAAGTACCTGGGCGACCACCACGGCATCGGTTGGCTGTGCGAGTACGCCATGGACCTGGTCCCCGACGACAACGTCATCGACAACCCCCAACGCAAGACGGCCCTGGCAACGCTGCGGACAGCCCAGGCCTCGGTGGGCAGCGCCGAGGCCGCCCTGGGGCGGGCACTGGTGGAGGGGGGAGCGGTCGCCGGCTTCAAGGAGCGCATCAAGGGCCTGCGCGACGACGTGGCCATGGCCACCGACGACGTCGTCGAGGCCAAGGCCGCACTCAAGCCCATCGCCGCCAAGGCGGTGGCCGCCGACGTCAACCCCGACGCGGTCCGGGCCGTGCCCCGCCTTCGCCGCCGAAGCCTGCAGATGGTGCTGCGCCTGTTGGCCTACAACGCCGAGTTGTGGCTCTCCGACCGTCTCGACGCCTACCTCAATGATCCCGACGAGGCCCGGGCGCTGACCCGCCACCTGCTCCATCAGCCGGGCACCGTCACCTTCGGTCCCGAGGCCGTGTCGGTCACCATCGCCCGCCCCGACCAGGCCAGGGTGGCCCGGGCGCTGGTCCTGCTGGTCGAGGAACTCAACGCGACTCCATCTCACCTGCCGGGTGACCACCGGCCCGTCACCTACGGCGTCAGCGGGGGTCGAAATCACACTCCGGCGTGCGGCCTACTTACAGAGGTCTGAGCCTGGCATCGGGGCGCCGACAAGGTGGCGTTGCGCTTCCCAGATCCTGATGGAAGGAGAGACGCGGCCGGCAGAGTCATCCCGCACGACTTCGTGCTCCTCGGGCCCTGGGCCGATGAAATCAACTCACTTGATGAAGGTCGTCAGCGGCTCTGGCACGAGGTCGCCGACGAGTTCGAGAGCATCTGGGACCAGACCGAACCGCCACGACCCGCTGGGTGACTTCCCGCCACGACTTGACCAGTAGAGCAAATTAGTTAGCGGCGGGTCGTGGCGGTGGTACTGACAGCACCAGCCGATGCACCGGGCGTGCCAGTGTCCAGATCGGCCCCGAGGACGACGATCACGCGGGCATCACCGATATCGCCGGCGTCTACTGGCGGGGCATCGAGCGCCGAGACCGCCCTGACGCCAAGCGTGAGCGCCGCAGCGATCCCACGGGCATCGGCTTCGTAGCCGACCGAGAACTGGACGAGCGTCGTAGCGACGATGGTTGTGGCGTCCACCGGGGGAAGGACATCGTATCCCACGTTCCTGAGCGCATTCGTGGCCGCCGTCGCCAGTCCCTTGACGCCCGCACCGTTGGCGACAAGCACCCGCACCTCACCCTTGGGCCGGGTCGTGCCCGGGAAGCCGGCGGCTGTTGTTGTCTGGACCTGCAGCGATGGCGCGGGTGCCGGCTCCGATGTAACCCTCGAGAAGAGGTTCACCCCGTCTGGCCCGCTGCCCAGCTGGCGGAGCAGGGCCACGCAGCAGACGATGGCGACGGCTGCGAGGACCAAGCCGCGGATGCCCAGGCGAGAGATTCGTCGTCCCTGCGGGCCGCGGCCGGCAGGTCCGGCGCCTTCGACCGCCGGTTCGTCGCCCATACCCGGGTCTATACCCCCCGGGCGGACCCTGCGCCCCGCGATAGTTGCCGCTCCCGGGGCCCGCAGGTCGGCCTCACTGGTGAGGCCAGACCGGGAACGAGCCCCTCCGCCGACTCGAGAAGCGGTCACGCAGCGCCGAGCAGGTTAGGCGTGGGCGGACGATGCCGGAGCGCACCGGCGCAGGGCGCTGTAGCCGGATGCCGCTGACGAGCCGCCGTCCGACCAGTCGGCCCACGCCCCGGCGCAGCGCGCCGGTGTCCTCCGGGCGCTCCCGGTGTCATGCGGAGCGTCTGGACCACACCATGCCGGTGTCACGCCATTCTCGTCGGCGGCCGCCGGCTCGAGGCGCTGCGACACCAGCACCAGGACGGCCCCCGCCAGGAGGATGACCAGTGCAACCGTGAGGGCGTTCGACACGTCCAGTCCCGTCACTGCCAGACGTGCTGAGGTCAGCGGGACCGCGGCCTGCTGAAGCACCCGCTCAAGGGTCGTCGGCGTCTCCGAACCCGGGGTCGTCGTCCTGGGCTGAGCGGTCGTCGTGCAAGGCCCCGGTGTCGTCGACGACGGAACGATTGTCGTGGAGGACGACGGAGCCGTGGTCGTGGATCCGGGCAGAGTCATCATCGTCGCGACCCCGGGAGCGGTCGTGGTCGTCATCTCAGTGCAGATCGGCGTGGTCGTTGATGTCGACATGGGTACCGTCGTCGCCGTCGTCCCCAGCAGCCCGGCCGACGTTGTGGTCGTGGTGGACGCTGACGACGGAAGCGTCGTGGTGGTTGCGACCACACCGGCTGGTGTCGTGATCGACGTCGACGTCGACGTGGGGGTCGTGGTCGTGGTTGCGACCTGCGGGGGCGAGGTGGTGGTGGTCGTGGCCGAAACGGGGGTTGTGGTGGTGGTGCCGAGCACACCTCCGGAGACCGTGGTGGTGGTCGACCCGGAGGCGGGCACGGTGGTGGTGGTCGCGATGAGCGGCGGGATCGTGGTGGTGGACGCCGTCGGCGAGGTGGTGGTCGTGCTCGACACCGTTCCAGGGGTGCTCGTGGTGGTCGACCCGGTTGCAGGAATCGTCGTGGTCGTCGCTAGGAGTGGGGTCGTCGTGGTCGTCGCGCCGGGGACGGTCGTGGACGTGGACGTCGGCATGGTCGTGGTCGTCGGGATGAGTGCAGTGGTCGTCGTGGTGGTCGACCGCGGGGTCGTGCTCGAGGTGGATGTCGGCATCGTGGTCGTCGTGGGGAGAACAGACACCGTCGAAGTGGTCGACAAAGGAATCGTCGTAGTCGACGACAAAGCAGGAATTGTCGAGGTGGCAGCGATTTGGCGCTGGTTCGTGAAGCTCACCTCGGTCACGCCGGCCCCGGCGAGCACGGTGACGCTCGCATTGGTCAGGCTCGGTGCTGCGGTCATCCGCTCGGCAGGAGCGACGATGATGGCGGCGACCCGCATGTCCGTCGGCACGGCCTCGGAGACAGTGACGGCGGTGTTCAGCGGAAAGGTGCCGGCCATTGCGCAGCTGCCGGCAGGGACGGTAAGGGCAGTGCCACCCACGGTGAAGGAAAAGGGCGCCCCTAGGACGACCCCGGCGCCGGCGATCTTGCACACCTTCAACTGGCCCGTCTCGACGTGGTTGATGAAGCTGACCGTGGTGGCCTGGGTGAAGTCACCGGCCACGACCTGCACCAGCGCCGAGCGGGCCGCCAGGTCGGTGCCAAGCAGGCGGGACGAAGGGGTGGCTGTGATACCGGTGACGGTGACCGGCCCGCGTAGCCCCTCCGTCACTGTGGCGGTACCCGCGGGGACACGAAGGAGCGACGAGCAGGTACCGACGGCTACCTCGGCGGTCTGGCCGGCAACGGTGAAGGTGAAGGTGCCGGTGACGTTGCTGGAGTCGGACCTCTTGCAGATCTGCAGGAACCCCATCGGGACCGCTTCGTTAGTGAAGGTCGCTTCGGTAACCCCGGGGCCGATCCCGACCGACACGGTTCCGTCGGTCAGACTTGCGCTGCCGACGATTCGATCGGCCGGGACCACGCCGATGGCCGACACGTGCGTACCCGGCTGGGAAAGCTCCGACACGGACACGACGGAGCCGTACGGGTAAGTCCCCGCACGGGCGCAGTCCCCGGCGGGGACGGCGATGGTTCGTCCGGCGACCGTGAAGGTGAAGTTCGTCCCGGGCGCGATCCCGGCACCCGCCACCTTGCAGATGGTCAACAGGCCGATCTCGGCTCGGTTGGTGAAGGTCAGGATGGTTTGCGCCGCCACCCCCCCTGCCACGACAGTCACCTGAGCCGACCGAGTCGGTGCCGAGACGCTGATCGCCCGATCCGTGGGCGCGACCTCGATACCGGCGACTCCGACTCCGGAGACAGCCTCCTCGGTGACGGTCACCGCTCCTGCAGGCACTTGGATGGGCGCAGAGCAGGCCCCGACGGGGACGACGATGGTCTGAGTGCCGACGGCGAACCGGAAGTCACCCGTGACAGCGCTGCCATCGGACTGCTTGCAGACCTCGATGAACCCTGAAGGGGTCACAGCGGCGCGCACCATGGCGGGCGCGATGATCAGCGCGAAGACCGACGCCAGGGCGGCGAGCAAAAGCGTCCTCTTTGTAATGGTCCCATCCATGTGCACTCCCACCGACCGACAAGCAGAAAGAGGTTCCGTCTGCGAGTCGTGCAGTTGTCATCTTGACTGCGCTGCCAGCGAAAAGCGCGGATGGTCGGCGCCGCGGATGGCGCGGATCATTTTCATGCTGTCCGACGTCGTTCTACGCATCAGACGCTGCTGCACAACGGCCGTTTACCCTAAAGGTCACCCTAAACATTAGGCTTCGGCTTTCGCTGGCACTCATGCGACAATCACGGCGGGAACCATGCGCCCCGCCCGGTTTCCAGTCCGATCAGTGGGCCGAAGGGCCACACGCAACGAGACTCCGTGAGGACCCGATCCCAGGACTCTCCAAGCGGAGTGTCGCTGAGGACCTCGTCACCCCTGCGCCAGAGTTCGTCACCTACACGCTAGCGACATCCCAGAACTCGCGTGTGTGGTCATTCTGGGCTCCCGAGGCCCGGGATTCCGCTCTGCGCAGTTGTGTTACTGAACGCTGGAGCGACTGGCGAACCCCTTAGGACCGGTCGTCGATTGCGTACGGAGCCACTTGGGCGAGATGCTCGCGAGCCTGACGTGTAAGAAACTCCACGGAGGCCAGACGATCGACGCACTGTTGCTGGACACTTCGCAGGTGCTCGTACTCTCGTCGGGCTTCGGCGAGAAGAGCGTCCGTATTGGCCCTTGTCGTGCGGTCGAGCGTTGCGGCACTCCTCTCCGCGTCCTCGGCGATCCGGATCGCCTCTTCACGTGCGGCCGCTATCACACTGGATGCCTCGACACGGGCTGCAGCTGTCAGCTCCGCGGCTTCCTCTTCGCTCGCCGCCTTGACCTGCTGTGCGGCGGCCACCTGCTCCGCTGCGGCGCGCTGGGCGTTCATGCGCTCCTGCTCCGCCTTCTGGCGAATGGCCGCCGCCTCCTGCTCTGCCTCGGCGCGGATGTCCTCAGCTGCTTGCGATGCACTGCTCAGCACCCCCGCTACCCGGCCGCCGATGTCCTCGAACGACGGTACGGCCGTTGCCGACGTGGTGGCGATGGCCGCCTGCTGGGCGGCGCTCACCGCCTCGCGAGCTTTGTCGACAACCATGCGGTAGTCGTTGGCGACGGCGCGGAGATAGGCGTCCACCTCGGCGCGGTCGTACCCGCGCCGAGCGACGGGGAAGGTCTTTGTCTCGATCTTCTCGATTTCCAATTCCACTCTCTCTCTGCGCGAGGTCCCCGTGGGTATGCGAGCAGCATCTTTGCTAGGGGGTAGGCGAAGCAGCCCAGGCCCTTCCGCCGTGGTGACCGGGGGAGCGGGGGGTGGCGGTCTCTCGGCGCGCGAGGCCGCTTGCTCAACTGCCGGCGAGCCTTCTTGAGCCGCATCAGCGGAAGGTGGACTGCATGGTGGCACCTCGGTCGCGGACGGCACGGCGAGTGCATCGATCGCTCCAAGATCGACTACCGCTGATCGCTCGGTCACTGGGTGCCGCTGAACCACGGCGGGTTGCGGATCGTCCGCATCGGGGGGCGGTGCAGCGCCAGCGCGCGCCGGAGTGCGGGGAGGGGTGACCTCAGGTGTGTCTGCCGGTGGGATCGGCGCCGGCTCAGACGCATGGGTCGTTGACGGTGCGGCAGTGAGCTCCGCCTCCTCCCATGTATGGGTCGGAGCGAAGCTCGACGTCCTTCCTCGCCGCCGGATCGGCACCCCGTGCCTTCGGAGCGCCGATAGAACGGCGTCCTTGGTGCATCCGATCTCCTCGCCGATGTCACGAACGGACCGGCCGTCGGCGACGTATGCCCGCTCGAGAAACACCGCATCGTCGAGCGCCGCTGGTCGCTGCCGCTCTGGCGCGGATATCAGCCCGGCCCACTGAAGGGCGCTTCGGACGGTGCTTTCCGCACAACCGAGCATCGTGGCGATCTGCGGGGCGGAGAGGCCCTCCTGGACGCGCCCCTGCAACCAGGTGGCATCCCGTAGGTTCGGGATCGGCTCGGGTCCCGACCGGCGGATGGATACTCCCTGAGCCAGAAGCGTCCGCCGCACACTGGCATACGAGCAGCCGGCCAGAGCGGCGATGGCCGACAGGGAGAGGCCTTGCTCGACATAGGCCCGGCGAATGGCGTTGTCGTCATCGATGCGGATGCCCGGCTCGCTGGGCGCATCTTGGGGTCCGTCGGGAGGCGCTGACCGGCGCGTCATCGACGGGAGGCCCCTGAGGCGATCAGCGGCGCGTGGATTGCCGGCGCGAAGCCGGGATCGGGGCTCCTCGGGCCCGTCATGACCTGGATCGGTTGCTCTGACGAGAGCCTGTGATGGGGCAGAGGCCTTGGTCGAGCTTCAAGGCCGCCGAGCGGTTCATCGGCCGTTTCGGGACTGCCGGGCAGCGCACGATCGGGCGCCCCAGAGCGCGACTCTCGCACCGTCTGGCCGGCAGCGACGTCGCCAGGCATGGTCTCCGCCGTCCGTCACCACCGCCGGAGATAGTAGACGACATTGGTCTTCGGAACATGGCGATCGGCGGGAATGTCGGCCCGGGAGACGCCGGGCGGAGCGCTCGGGATTCGGAAGCAGGTCCAAGCGGCGGACTCCGCCTCCGGCCGACTTTCCGGGATGATCGGAGGACCCCGACGGCTCCAGCTCTCGTGCCGCGTTCGGCGTCGTACGGGCGCGTAGGCTCGCCCCTGTGCCCCCCGCCCCTCACAGCCGCCAACGCGTCGTCAGCCGCCTCCGGGTGCAATGGACGGCGCGACGCAAGATCGGATCGTGGGTGAGGGTCGTAGGCGGGACGCCGGAGGGGGACGTCGTGGTGACGGCGGGCACTGAACGCCTGGTGCTGCGTGGGGTGGACCGGAAGTTCTGGCCAGCTGGACAATGTAAGTACTGCGGTGCCGATGACGCGCTCCACGACCTTGCGGTTCACGAGCAGGTGTGTGAGGGCCCCTCGCTCGTTGCCACTCCTACATCCCTTCCGCTCGCCCCACTGATGCCAACCCTGCCGCCGGCCCTTGGACTGCGCCGGCAGCTCGTGCCGACCCGACCGGTACGCCGCGGCGAGATGTCCGACGACGCCGCACCCGCTTCCGTTGCTCCCTCCCAGCCCCCGCACCGCCGTCCACCTGTCATCGAGCGCCGACCGCCTCGATATCGGTCGCTCCGGCCGTCGGGCCCGTCGTCGAGATGGGTCACTGCTGGTGTCGGTACGGCGGTCTTGGCAGTTGTCGGCTTTGCCACGCTCGGTCGGTCGGGGTCGGTGGGATCGACGTCGGCAGCTCGGCCCGAGGAGGCGGATGCGGCGGCCGTGACACAGGCGGCCGCTCCTGCGCCAACACCCGGTCAACCCGGGCCGGAGGGCCAGGCATCGTCGGGCGCGCTCTCGCTGGTGAAGCAGATCGCTCTCGATCGCGAGCATTTCGACGCTGAGCGCGCTCAAGTGGCCGCCGCCCTCCCTGGGGCATTGGGCCAGGCGGGCCCTGCGAGCCTGGAGCGCCTAGAGTTCGACGCCGCAGGCCCGGAGGTCGTTGCTCTGGGGACATCGCCCGAGAGCTCCGAGGCAGCTCTTCGCGACACGGCCTGGGCGATCACCATGTCCATGTTGCCGCTCTGGGACCCCGCGACCATGCGCCGCGTGCCGAATGCCGTTCCTGCACTTCGCTTAGCGGTCAACCGCTTGCAGGTCCGATGCTCGCCCGGCTTCATGCTGCAGCTCGCCTACGGGCAACGCTCGCAACAGGAGTGGGCCCGCGAATGCCTGGAGGTCCGGTGAAGGTCCGGCGCCGGCTGCGGGGAGCGGTCCGGGCCTGCGGGCCGCGCTACTTCTCGGCGGCGGGGATTGGTGCCGCCCTCACGTAACGATCAGGGCCGAGCGGCTCCCCGTCCTCCACACTCGGCGGCCGGTGCCTTCCATCGGCTGGCTGATCCAGTCCGCTCAGGCAGGCCCGACAAATCCGTTGTTGTGCGTCGGAGATGTCATCCCGGTCCATGACCCGCGCAGTCGTCGCGCCGCCGCAGAAGGCACATTGGGCGACGGCTCGGAAATGTTGGGCCCCTCGAGGCAGCAGCAGTCGGACGTGGTCGACTCTCACGATCACCGCTCCGTCGGGATCAAGGCCGATGATCCAGGGACGTTGACCGAACGTTCGTTGCGCCACTGCACGGGCGTGCTGCCGTTGGCGCTTCGTGACCGAGCGCCTGCGGTGATCGGCGACGGGAATCGGAGTGCGAGTCGTCGGAGACGATGGCGCCAGGTCGCCGCCTTCGAGGTCGCCGCTGCGGGGCCGGCGCGGGTCAACAGTGGCCGGCTTGGGCGGATCGGACACCGGAGTGCCAGGCCTACACCCGTGCGAACCCAGGTCCGCAGTGGCCATCTCGGCCTGACATGACGAACAGGTCGCCGCTGTCCAGAATGTCCGGGTCCCGGTCCTGAGGATCAGCCGGTCGGCCCCGGCGCGAACGACCGGTTCGCCCGACGGGGTGTAGGCGACGACCTTCACCCTGGCCCGCAGCGCCCGAAAACCCAACCAGTAGGCTCGGAACCGTGGGTCGGTCACGATGCGCAACCGCAGGCGACAATCGCATCAAGCCTCACGAGAAGCAAGACTATGGCTTCGGCCATGGCGCTGTGGCGACCATGTGGGGCTACTCCGCCGCCCCGGCCGTGTGACCGCTGCGCTCCCCCTATCGGGGGCCAATGGCGTCTCTCGAGG
>JALYYN010000502.1 GCA_030946525.1 Actinomycetota bacterium
CCCACCGCGGTGGCCGCCACGAGGTCGGTGTCGAGGGAGAGGACGAGCATTGACGGCCGGACGGACCCGGTGGCATCGAGGCAGCTCTCGAGATGTCGCTCGAGCCGGGCGAGATCTCCATCGGGACGGGCGACGTGAGCGGTGAGGCGGCGGTGGCTGCGCCGTGCGCCTCCCCGGACCCGCCCGACGCTTACTCCGACGGGCGCACCGAGCGCGGCGGATATTTCGTCGCGCCGGCGGACCCGGTCCGAGGTGATGGCCTGAACGATTACGAAACCGACGCCGAGGGCCATGCCGCCGATGAGACCTGCGGCGAGGTTCCCTGCCACCGTCCGGTGGGTCGCCCGTGGATCGGGACTTGCGGGGTCGACCACCCGGGTCTGGTCCACGATCGCCTGGGCATCCCTGTTCTGCAGGTCGATCTGCTGCTGCAGGCTGGTGATCTGATCATTGAGCGACGTGCGTCGGGTCAGGAGTTCGCCGAACGCCCGGATCGCGGCGTCGCTCCGCTGGTCGGACGGCGTGTTGTTGATCTGCTTGTTGACGTCGGTCAGCTCGGCGGTCAGCAGTCCCTGCCGCTCTGCCAAGGATTTCGCCGCCAACTGGGCCTGGCGCTGGAACTCCTGGGCCCGGAAGTCGATGAACGCCTTCGCCACTGCGTCGGTGCGGCGGACGGCCTGAGCGCCGCTCGACCCCTCGGCCGTCACCCGCAGGAGGTCATCGCTCACCGGTACGCCGGCATAGGCGGCGAGCAGCGTCTGTGGCGAAGACCGCTCGGGCAGCGCCTTCAGTGCCTGTTGGGCCACCGTGGTGGTCATGAGAAGCCCGAGGTCGGTAGCCATCGCCCGGGTCGTCACCGCCTCGCTCCCGTGGACGAGCAGGATTGTGGTCGTCGCCTTGTACGCCGGTTGGGCGACAAACGAGAACAGCGAGGCGAGAAGGATGCCGGCGGCGCCGGCGGCGGCGACGAGGCGCCTGCGACGGCGTAGAGCGGAAGCCAGAAAGGGTATGGCCACAAACGGACTGCCAGTGGCAGGCCGGCCCAGGTCGAGGGGCATTTCGTCGACCACGTCGCTCGGCGGGAACTGCTGCGAGATGTCGAGCGTCACGGTGCCACCTCCCTGCCCAGGACCCCATTCGTGACGTGAGTGGTCGAACCGTTGACCTGTCCCGGCAACCCCGTCGCTCTCGGCAGGCTACGCGATGGCCCGTGTCCGTTGGACTCGATCGGTACACGCAGCCAGCCGGTCGTGTGGTCGTTCGGATCGGGATTGGCGACGAAGATCCCCCGGACCGGATGGCCGCTAAGAGCACACGCCAAGGATGCGGCCGCGAGCGCTTCCGGCGTTCCGTAGCCGGCGGTGACGGCAAGCGCCGTGAGCGTGCGGCGGCCCCATGTCGGCGCCGGGATGGACTCACCATCCGCCACCACGACGGCGATGCTCAGCTCTGCCCCCCGAAGATCGACCGCGTCAATGCCCGACGTGAGGTCGTGCACGGAGAGCCTCGGGCGCCCCGTACCCGCCCGCTGCGCCTTGCAGGCGGAGCGAAGGTCGGCTGTTGCGCCGTCGGCACTGGCGATCACAACTGCCGTGTTCGTCTCCGTGCTGGCAGCGAACGCTCCGAGCTCGAGCGCGAGGAGCGGGCCCGCCCGGTCACCCGCGAGCGAAACCACGATGACGTTGGCCGGTGGCTGCTCATCGGCCACACCGAGGCGGGTGAACGCCTGGCGGAGGGCCAGGCTCTCGACCACGTTGGGTTGCCAGAGGTCCAGGAGCGCCTTGCACCGGTCGACCCCCGACCGCTTGGGGACGCCGAGCGAGGCGACGACCGGTGCGCCGACAGCCCTGGCGATGTCGTCCCTCCGGCGGAGGCGGCTGTCGTTCCGGTCGAAGGCGAGGGCGAGGACGACGCCAATGACGAGACCGACGGCGCCACCTCCGCCCAGGTTCATCAGGGGGCGGGGTCGAAGCGGGCTGGAAGGGGTGTCGGCGAGCTGGAGCACCCTCGTGCCTCGACTGCTCAACTCCGCCGTCAGCTTGACGTCGGCGATCCGGCCTTTGACGGTACTCAGCTGGCGCGACGCATCCACCTGCTCCGAACGCATCGCGTCGAGCAGCGCTCCCTGTCGGGCGGCCTCGGCTGATTGCTGGGCGAGCGCGTTGAGGTGGGCCGTGCCGGCGTCGATGTCGGACTCCAGCTGTCGGATGCGCGAATCGAGGTCCGTGGCCTGGGCTTGGAGGACAGAGACGGTGGAATCCGTCTGGGCGGCGGCGGCCCCGTTTGAATAGGCGACGTATTGGTTGGCCACGGCGTCGGCGAGATGCGTGGCGGCTGAGGCCCCGCCCGCTTCCACACTGACCTCCAGAATGTCGGAGCTGATCACACGGGTGGCGACGCGCGGGCGGAGGGTTCGGGCCGTCAGCGGGGGGGTGAAGGTCGCGCCGGCCTTGCCCAGGATGTCGGCGCTGTCGGCGATCTGGGCTTCGGTCTCCATGCTCCGGAGCGGGTGGCCCTGGGCGTCGGTCTGGGAGGGAGGCAGGAGGATCAGCGACTTGGCGGCGTAGACGGGCGACTGCACAACGGTCAGCACCGCGCCATACGCCAGGCCCGCCCCGGCCAGAACCACCAGCCACAACCAGCGCCGACGGAGCGCCCGGAGCACGCGGCCCAGGTCCAAGGGCTGCTCCGTCACGCGCGGACCACAATTCCGGCGTGCGCCAGCCCGGGGCGTCGGCGGGCCGTCCATGCTCCCGAACTCCTGAAGTTCACCGTTACCTCCGACCTGAGGTACCCAGATCCTTCACCCCAGCTGCACAAGGATAGAGGCGCGTAGCCGGGTGTCGGCCGGCAGGGCCCGAGCTGGCGTCCGGACGACTCGGACATGGTACTTTCGGTCGACGAGAACGTCGGCACAGGGGGATTTGTGACGCCGGCGTTCGAGAGGGTGAGCTGGGCTCGCTGCTGGGAGCAGGCCAAGGGCATGGTGTCTGTGGAATCGAGGTTCGGAGCCTCCCTGGTCCGGCAGGGCGACACCGCCCGCGGGTCCGGGGCGCCGACCGTCCTGATCATCGTGCAGAACCTGCCGCTGCCCATGGACCGGCGGGTCTGGCTGGAGTGCCGGGCACTGACGGACGCCGGCTATCGCGTCGTCGCCATCTGCCCGAAGGCCCCGGGCGATCCCCGGCACCAGGTGATCGACGGGGTCGACATCTACAAGTACGCGCCCTACCCGCCCACCACCCGCAAGATCGGGTTCGTGGCCGAGTACGTCTGGTCCTTCGTCCTCACCGCATGGCTGACCGCCAAGGTCTGGCGGCGGCACCGATTCGACGCCCTCCAGGCGTGCAACCCTCCCGACATCTTCTGGCCCCTCGGCCTGCTCTACCGCGGCAGGGCAGGCGTACGCTTCGTGTTCGACCAGCACGACCTGTGCCCGGAGCTGTACGAGTCCCGCTTCCCCGAGGGGCCTCGGCTGCCGGGTCTGGGCATCCGCATGCTGGAGGCGCGCACCTACGCGGCGGCCGACCATGTGATCGCGACCAACGAGTCCTACCGGGCCACTGCCATCGGGCGGGGCCACAAGCCGGCCGACTCAGTCACGGTCGTGCGGACCGGCCCCGACCCCCAACGCCTCCGCCGGTGCCCGCCCGACCCCGACCTCCGCGCCGGGCGGCGGTTCCTGGCCTGCTACGTGGGGGTCATGGGCCCCCAGGACGGCGTCGACATCGTCCTGCGCGCTGCGGCCCGGATCGTGCACGACCTCGCCCGCGACGACATCGCCTTCACCCTCGTAGGTACCGGTGACTGCTACGACGACCTCGTCGCCCTGCGTGCCGAGATGGGCCTGGAGGGTCACGTGCAGTTCACCGGGCGGGCGCCGGACGAGGTGTTGTTCCAGGTGCTGTCCACCGCCGACGTCGGCCTGTCGCCGGACCCCAAGAACCCGCTGAACGACGTGTCCACCATGAACAAGACCAT
>JALYYN010000013.1 GCA_030946525.1 Actinomycetota bacterium
GGCCAGGGCCCGGGCGCCGCTCACCGCTGCGATGACCAGTGCGAGCCGGAGTACCCAACCGCCCGCCCCGAGCACGACGGGGAGGCGGTTGGGGACTCGAGCCAGCACGCACAGCACCACGGCACCACCGGTGGCGGAGGCTTCTACGAGGGCCTTCGTCGAGGTGCGCACAGCCGTGGTTCCGGAGGACCGGACTAGGCGACCAGGCCGCCCAGGATGGAGCCGACGAACGGGACCGAACGCAGGACGCTGCCGAGCAGGGATCCGACGCCGGGGATGAGCTTGCGCATGGGAACAACCTCCAGTTTCGAGAACGGTTTGACGTCCTCGTTCGTGTGAATGGACCGCCGCCTGACCTCGCCCTTTGGGGGGTGTGAGGTTTGCCGACTCCAGTGCTATCGGCGGGAGGCGCGAATCCTGAAGGAGTTTCCCAGAATAATTTTCGACGGGTTCCGATTGCGGCTGAATAGGCCGTTCGGCTCAAACGGCGCGCGCCGCGCGCGGTCAACCGACGGCGGCAGCGGCGGCACGATCCAACACGGCGGCGAGGACCTCACGGGCCTGGCCGGCCAGCTCCACGAGCGGCCGGTTGCGGTGGATCCGCTCACCGAGGTCGACCTGGGCGACGGCCTTCGCTCCGTGGCGCCGGGCCACGTCGATCAGCATGCCGACTTCCACGCCGTACCCGGGCTCCAGTACCAAATGGTCGAGCGCCGACCGGCGGATGGCGACCTCCCCGGCGAGGGGCTGGCGGACGAAGGCCAGCTCCGGGAAGAGCCGCTCGAGCAGCGGCCGGGCCAGCAGCTCGGTCACCCGGCCGCCCTCGCCGGCCACGCCGTCGAGGGCGCGTCGGTACGAACCCTTGACCAGCACGACGCCCTCGTCGACAAGGAGCGGGCCGAGCAGGGCGGCGACGAAGCCGGGGGCGAAGTTGGTGACGTCGGCGTCGAGGAACACCAGGAGGTCGCCCTGCGCAGCCCGGGCCGCCTCGGCCATCGCCGCACCCTTACCGTGGGGAGCCGATCGCCGTACGACCCTGGCGCCGAGGCCGGCGGCGATGTCACCGGTGCTGTCGAGCGAGCCGTCGTCGACCACGATCACCTCGTCGACGAGGCACGGCACGCGATCGAGCATGGACACGATGGGCGCCACCACGCCCGCGACCGTCGCCGCCTCGTCGCGCGCTGGGATGCACACCGACACCCGCAGTCCCGCCGCCTCCTTCGCCGACACGAGCACGTCGAGCGCGGACGGCACGGCGACGACGGTCATGGGCGCGTCCCGGCCGACGCCAGGAACTCGGAGCGCGACCGGGCGTCGTCCCGCAGGCGGCCGGGGAACGACGAGGTGACGGTCCGCGCCCCGGCGGCCCGGACGCCCCGGATCGACCGGCACAGGTGCTCGGCGTCGAGCACCACTCCGACCCCCTGGGGCACCAGGCGGTCGATCAGCCAGTCGCCGATCTGCATCGTCAGGCGCTCCTGGATCTGCGGGCGCCGGGAGTGCCCGACGACCCGGGCCAGCTTCGACAGCCCCAGGTCGAATCCGGCGCCCCCGGGACGACGTGCAGAGCGGGGATGGTCATCCGGCGCCGGGCGCCAGTTCGGCATGTGCCAGCTCGGGATTTGCCAGTTCGGGATGTGCCAGTTCGGGATGTCGTGGTCATCCGTTCTCCTTGACCCGCCGGCAACGTCTTCTAAAGCAGGTAATCATTTACTTTACACGGTACGATCGGTGCCAGGCTCATGACCACACCGCCCATCGACGACTGCGTGGGGGCCATCGCCGCGCTGGCCGACCCACGCCGCCGGGCTCTTTACCGGTTCGTCGCCGCCCAGGACCGCGCCGTCGGCCGGGACGAGGCCGGCGACGCTGCGGGCCTGTCCCGCGCCGCAGCGGCGTTCCACCTCGACCGCATGGTCGACGACGGGCTGCTGGAGACCGAGTTCCGCCGCCTCGGCGGACGGCGGGGGCCCGGAGCGGGGCGACCTTCCAAGCTGTACCGGCGTGCTGCGGCCGAGATCGCCGTCAGCCTGCCCGCCCGGCAGTACGACCTCGCCGCCGACCTGCTGGCCTCGGCGGTGAGGGTGGCGACCGGCGACGGCCGGCCCGTCGCCGACGCCCTGCGGCGCCTGGCCCGCGAACGGGGCAAAGCGCTGGCGACCACGGTGGCCGGGGGCGGGCACACCGGCGGCCCGGTCACCGACGAACGGGTCACCGCCGATTGGGCCGGGGTGCTGGCCGAGTACGGCTACGAACCGAGGGTCGATGGAGGCGGCGGCGTGATCGTGCTGGCCAACTGCCCGTTCCACGCCCTGGCGGCCCGCCACCCTGAGCTGGTCTGTGGGATGAACCTCGCCCTGCTCGAGGGCTTCGCCGGGGCCCTGCCGGTGCCCGGGTGGTCGGCCCGTCTCCACCCGAGCGGGCACGGGTGCTGCGTCCGCTTGAGCCACATGCGCCGGTAGCTGGGCACCGCGGGTCCGGCGCACGGACCTGCCGACGTAGCATCGACGGGACGGGCTCGGGCGATGCGGGATCGGGTGACGGCACATGGGAATCGAGCGGGCGAGAGTCGTCGAGGTCCACGCCCGGGACTCACCGACAGGCCGGGTCGGCGCCGGCTACCAGGTGAGCGACCGCCTCGTCCTCACCAGTGCCGGGATCGCCGGTCGGATCGGACCGACCTCCGTTCGGCCCGGCGGGACGGCGGTGTGGGCCGGCTCGTCGGTCGTGTGGCGCTCTGGCGATGGCGGAGCCGCCGTTCTGGACGTGGTCGACCCGACCGTCCTTCTCCCCTGGCCCGCCCCCCTCCGGTGGGGCCGGGTCGCCGGCGGACGTGCAGTCGCGGTAACCGCCATCGGGTTCGCCTCGGCCCACACCAAACCCGAGCGGGCCCGCGACACGGTTCAGTTCCTCGGTCGCCTGAACCCGGTCGGTGACGCGCCGGGCGTGCCTACCCTGGCCGTGACTGCGAGCGGCGGCCGGCGACCTGACGACGGCATGTCGGGGGCCGCCCTCTTCGCCGGGCCGAATCTGGTCGGCGTGCTGCTGGCCGGACCCGGAGACGGCGACGGCGTGCGGCTCACCGCCGTCCCGGTCGCCTCGATGACTGCCGATCCGGGCTTCGCCGCCCTGGTCGGAGGCACCGACGGTCTGCCGCTCACCGAGGTCAGCGCGCCGTGGTCGGGGTTCCCCATCCTGCAGATGCCCTGACCCGCGGCCTCGGGGCCCTTCACCCGCCGGGCCTTCCTCCTGCGCCGTCCGGCACGTAGTGGCGGCTGCCGTCGGCCGGGTCGAGCCAGACCCGCATGAGGCGGCCGGACGACGGATCCCGGAACACCTCGTCGGTGCGGCGCCAGTCGGCGGCCGCCACGCCGCTCTCGCCGTGGCGGCGCAGGTTGATCCATCCCACGACCGCCACCGCGGCCACGACCACGACGACGACCAGGCCGATCAACGGGCGACGACGACCACCGCGGTGCCGTACGCCACGATCTCGGTGAGCGACTGACCGATCTCGGAGGAGTCGAACCGCATCCCGATGACCGCGTTGGCTCCCATGATCCTGGCGTTCTCGATCATCCGGTCCATGGCATGGCGGCGGCTGTCCTCGAGCAGCTCGGTGTACTGGGTGACCTCGCCTCCGGCGAGGGACTTGAACGCGGCGCCGAGGCCCTTGACCGCCCCCATGCTCCGGACGATCAGCCCGAAGCAGCTCCCGAGGTACCGCTCGGTGCGCCATTCCGGAAAATCGAACGCGGTGGTCACCGGAATGCTCTCGGGCACCGCCCCTGCCGACGTGCCCCGGCTCTCGGACTGCCATTCGCTCATGGGCGAAGGCTACGTCCATTTGAACGCCGGCCGGTCGGGACGACCGGCTCCTGCCTGCACGCCGGTGCGTCATAGCACGAGGCCCTACCGCTCATGGGGCGGAACTACTGAGCCGTGCGCCCTGCCCTGTAGTCGGCAGACTCGACGATGGCGCGTCGCTGGCCCTCCGTGATCCGGACGACCTTCTCGTGACGCGAGACGACACGCTGGAGAGCGGCACGCTTCGCCGTCGACGTCACTCTTCCTCTTTGGACAGAACCTGCCATGGGACTCCCCTTTCGCCCTTCTCATCGTACCCATCGCTGAACCACTTGAGAAGGTCAACCAGGATCAGGGCCGCCGCCTCGGCAAGGAAGATTTGTATGTCCAAACCTTCCGGGGTTCCCAAGGCGGAGGTCTCGTTCTGCGACGATCCCGACACGACACCGATGACCTTTCCTGCGGCGTTCGTCACCGGCACGGACGCGGCGACCGCGACGTCGCCGTAGCGCAGTCTGTGCTCCGCAGTCAGGCGGAAGGTGTCGTCCCAGACCTTCGCACCGGTCGCCACCACGAAATCGCCGGATGCCCAAGCCTCGCCCACCGTTCCCTGATGCGGCGCGAAGCCCGGTGATGGCCCGGGATGGCCCGGCTTCAGGATCGGCAGGAGCATGTTCCGATCCGGGTCGTGGAGGTACAGCTGGAAGCGACAATCTTCCACAGGTTCGGCGGGCTCGAGGAGGAGTCGCTCGAACAGCAGCTCCGCAAGGAGCCAACGGGTCGCATCGTCCTCCTCCTCCGGGCCGAACGCGTGAACGGGATCGGCGGTCGAGGCGATCGACGTCGTGACATCCCTCGCCTCCTGACTCATCTCGAACTCGGCGCTACCGGCTGGCCCGAGGGCGACTTTCGCCTTCACCACCCGGGATCCGAAGGTGTGCGCGGACAGCAGGAACACGCCCACGACCAGAAAGGGCAGGACAAGGGTGTCCCTGGTCCCCGGCACGGCAAGAGCGGCCGCGAACATCAGGGCCCCGCCGCCCATCTGGATGAGTGGCGCCCGCCAGGGACTGACGTCGAGTTCCGCCGTAGGAGGATGCATCCTCAGGGTTGGACCACGGCCCGGCCATCCAGGTCTGACCTGCACAACTGGCGCCGGCTGATCCGGGCACTGGGAGCCCGGCGACGTGGCCGCCGACAGTGCCCTCTACCGACTGGATGCCCGGCTCGACCTCTCGACGTACTCATCACCGTCGCGTACTTTACGTTTGGGCTGAGACAACTGAGCTCCGTCTGCCCGAAGGGTCACACGTGGTCCGTTCGGTTTCCGCGTGTCCCAAACCGCCGATTCATGGTGCGCCCCCAGGGACTCGAACCCTGAACCCACAGATTAAGAGTCTGTTGCTCTGCCAAATTGAGCTAGAGGCGCTCGAAGCATCATCTTGACCGATGCCCCCCAGGGTGACCGAGGGGACTTGAACCCCCGACCTCCAGGGCCACAACCTGGCGCTCTAACCAGCTGAGCTACGGCCACCATGCAACC
>JALYYN010000020.1 GCA_030946525.1 Actinomycetota bacterium
GGCCCGGCAGCGGTGGCGGCGGCCACCTCCCTGACGCCGGTGACGGCCGGTCTGATGCCCTGCGCCGGTTGGCCACCGACCTTGGGCGGCTTGTAGGTCAGGCGCTCGCCCAGGTTGACCAGAGCCCCGAGCCGGTGGTCCCTAGCCCAGATCGAGAGCCGGGCGGCCGCGCTGTCGGTACCGGGCGCGGTGAGGGTCAGAGCCACGGAGCGGCCGACGACCACGGCGGCGACGAATACGAGCGCCAGGACGACCCGGACCAGCCGGCTGCGAAGGATCCGCCGCAGGCGCCGGAACCGCCGTCGGCGGGGCGCGGCGGGGGCGGCCGGGTCGGGGTCGGAACCGGCGCCGGCCGGCTCGGGCGCGGTCGTCGCGGGGATGACGAGCAGGTCCGTCACCGGGCTTCCGCCCGGTGAGTGTTGGCCGACCGGGCTTCCGTTGCGTTCCGCACGCAGCTGGCCGTTGCGTTCCGCACGCAGCTGGCCGTTGCGTTCCGCACGCAGCTGGCCGTTGCGTTCCGCACGCAGCTGGCGAGGCCGGTCACCGGTCGCCCAGCCGTCTGAACACGGGACCGGGGAGGTGGCGGAGGACCGTCATGACCCATCGCAGGACGGCTGGCACCCAGACGGTCTCCGCCCCGGTCTCCAGGGCGCGCACGATCCCGTCGGCGACGGCCCCCGGCGACGTGGCGAAGGGCGCGGCGGCCAGGCCGGCCGTCATCCGGGTGTGGACGAAGCCGGGGCGGACGACGACGACCCGGGCGCCCGAGCCCCGCAGGGCGTCGCCCAGGCCCCGGAAGAAGGCGTCCATGCCGGCCTTCGAGGAGCCGTAGACGAAGTTGGACCGCCGGGGCCGCTCCGCCGCCACCGACGACAGGGCCACCAGGGTGCCGTGGCCCTGGGCCCGCAGGCGGGCGGCGACGGCCAGGCCCACCGACACCGCGGCCACGTAGTTCACCACCACCACGCGGGCGGCGGCCGACGGGTCGGCCTCCAGGGCGGCCTGGTCGCCCAACTGGCCGAACGCGACCAGGACCAGGTCCACGTCGCCGTGGCGGTCGAAGACCCCGTCGACCATCGCCGCATGGGCGCCGACGGCGTCGGCCTCGAAGCCCACGGCCTCCACGCTCACGCCGGGCGTCCGCAGCCGGTCCGCCACCGCCTCCAGGGCGGCGGCGTCGCGCCCGGCCAGGATGACGGTGCGGGCCCGGCGGGCCACGAGCCGGTCGAGCACCGCGCCGGCGATCTCCGACGTCCCCCCGACCACGAGCACGGTCTGCGGCGAGCCCTGGGCGTCATTCACCCTTGGGCCCGCCGGCCGGCGGGACGGGACGCGACCAGACCCAGGCGGCGGCCGAGGTCGGAGGTGAGGACGCCGTCGGGGTCGAGCCGGTCGCGGGCCGACCGCCAGCGGTCCAGGTCGGGGTACATGGCGCCCAGCAGATCCGGGCGCAGGCGGGCGTCCTTGGCCAGGTAGACCCGGCCACCGGCCCCGGCGACCGATTCGTCCAGCCCGTCGAGCACGGCGGCCAGCCCGGGCAGGGCCGCGGGGAAGTCGACGGCCAGGGTCCAGCCCGGCATGGGGAAGGAGAGGGGCCCGGGGTCGGCGGCCCCGAGGCGCTTGAGCACGGCCAGGAACGGCGGGCATCCGGCCGCCTGGAGCCGCTCCAGTGCCAGCCGGACGACGTCGCCGGCCCGGAAGGGGACCACGAACTGGTACTGGACGAAGCCGGCCCGGCCGTACAGCCGGTTCCAGCCGTCCACCGCGTCGAGAGGGAAGAGGAACCGGTCGAGCGGCTCCACGGTGGTCGACGCCGACGCCGGCCCCCGCCGGTAGCGCAGCCGGTTCATGGCGGCCACCGCGGTGGCGGGCACGCGCCCCCCGGTGCACCAGGGCGGGAGCCGCACGGTCCGGGGCGGGTCGAGGCCCAGGGGCGACGCCCGCTGGTCCGCCGACGGCAGGTCGGCGACGGCGGCGTGGTCGCCCCAGCTCAGGACCCCGCGCCCGGCGGCGGCGCCGCTGGCCAGGGCGTCGATCCAGGCGACCAGGTACCGGTGGCGGTCCGCCTCGGCCTCCATGGCCGACATCAGCTCGTCGAGGTCGGCGGCACGGCGCTTCGTCACCCGGACCGCCGAGGTCTCGACCGCCACGGTGCGCAGGGTCGTCTCGAGCACGACGCCCGTCAGCCCCATGCCGCCTGCGGTGGCCCAGAAGGGCTCCGCGTCACCCTCCGGCGTGAGCCGGCGCACGCCGGAGGGCGCCGCGAGCGTGAGATCGACGACGTGGCCGGCGAAGCTGCCGTCGCCGGGATGGTTCTTGCCGTGGACGTCGGCGGCGATGGCCCCGCCGACGGTCACGTGACGGGTGCCGGGGACGACCGGCAGCGCCCGTCCCCGGGGCAGGAGGAAGCCGAGCAGGTCGCCCAGGCTCGTCCCGCCCCCGGCGCGCACCAGGCCGGCGGGCTCGTCGGCCCACGTCACGCCGCCGAGACGGGTGGTGGCGACGACCGTGCCGCCGGCGTTCTGGGCGGCGTCGCCGTAGCTGCGCCCCAGGCCCCGGGCCACGGCGCCCCGGGTGGGCCCCCCGGCCAAAATGGCCGTCACCTCCTCGGCGCGGGACGGGCTGCGCACGTCGGCCGAGGTCGGGGCGGTGCCGCCCCACCCGGCCAGCAGCTCACGCGGCATAGACACCGACGGCGAACAGGACGGCCCAGATGGTGCCGAGCACGAGGATGGTCCCGTCGCCCAGCAGGGCCTCCTCGGGCGCCTCGACCCCCTCGCTCTCGACCAGGAGGGCATAGCGCAGCATGGCCAGGACGAAGGGCACGATCGTCAACTGCAGCCACACGACGTGGCCGCCGGCCCGGGCCGCCTTGTCGAAGGCCCACAGGCAGTACGCGGCCATGGCCACGCCCGACGACAGGGCCCGGACGTAGCGCAGGTAGCCGACCGGGTAGACGGGCCGGGCCCGGGCGCCGCCTCCCGGCCCGCCGGCCACGTCGAAGGGCACGACGGCCTCCCGCTTGCCGGCCACGATGAAGAGCGAGGCGAACGACGTAACGACCAGGAACCACTCGGAGAGGTGGACCCCGGTGGCCAGGCCGCCGACGATGGCCCGCAGGACGAAGCCGGAGGCCACCGCGGCCAGGTCGAGGACGGGCTCGCAGCGTAGGCGGACGTTGTAGGCCACGTTCACGGCCACGTACAGGGCCACGCAGCCCGCCGCCGCGCCCCCGAGGGCGAGGAGGCCGACTAGCACCGCCGAGGCCAGCAGGGTGACGGCCACCGACATGGCCAGGGCGGGGGCGACGACCCCGGCGGCCACCGGGCGGTGCCGGTTGACCGGGTGACGGCGATCCGACTCCCGGTCCATGGTGTCGTTCAGGAAGTAGGTGCCGCTGGCCGCCAGGCAGAACACCGCGAAGGCGAGGGTCGCCCGCAGGAGGGCGTGGGACTGGGTCAGTACCCCGGCGGCGCCGGGCGCGGCGAAGACCAGCAGGTTCTTGACCCACTGCCGGGGCCGGGCGGTACGGAGAAGGCCGGCCGTCAGTGACTGCGAGCCCCGGGCGGGCGCGGGCACGTCCCCGACCTCCGGTGCGGGAATCCTCAGCTCGGTCACGGCCGTGTACCGCGATCGCCGGTGACGTCTGCTCTCACGACTGCTTTCCCCCCGAAACCAGCTCCGCGGACCGACCGAGCACCGCGACGGCCGCCGGTCATCAGTGTAAGGCAACCTCTGTTCCGTTGCTATAGCGAATTCGCGGGACCGTTGCGCCGGGGGACAGCCGGTGCCACGCCCGTGCACGCGTGACAGGGACCCGTCGACGTCCTACGCTGCGCGGGCGGCGCAAACGTGGGGGCGACCGGGGCTCAGCGGCCGGCGGAAGGGGGGTGGGTGGCAGAGCAGGATCCCGCCGACGTGCTCGACGAGACCCTGAACCGGTGCGGCCGGAGCAGGGCGATGACCGTCCTGACCCCCGTGCGGCCCTGGTACACCCGGCCCTTCTTCCCGCCCGGGGGCACCCTGGTGGTGAAGGCGGTGTTCTGGTACGCCCGCCTGACGTCCCGCAAGCCGGGCACGATCGAGGCGCTCTCGTTCATCCACTTCGCCCGGTGGGGCCTCATCCGCCGGATCCCCGACCTCGGCCAACCGCCCGAACAACTCCGCCAACCACTGTTCATGTTCGAGAGCAACTACAACGGCTCCTTCGACCAGTACATCGACGCCTTCTCCTACATCCTCACCACGGGCATGACCGCCTTCTGGGGCACGTCGTACGGGTTCCCGAAGCCAAAGCCGGTGACCCGGTTCAAGCGCTACATCCACGCCAACGAGTACGTGGCCCAGCACTACTACTCGGCCTATCCGGCGGCCACCACCACCATGGTCACCTCCGCTCTCGCCCTCGACGTGCCCCACCGTGCGTTCGCCCGCAAGGCGGCATCGCTCACCCCGGAGCGCTTCGCCGAGGAGTACCGGCAGTTCCTGACCGACGTCCAGGACCGGCTGTGAGCCTGCGCTCGCTCCTCGGAGGCCTCGTCCCGCCCCGCGGGCCCGGTAGCGGGAGCCGCAGCGGCCGGTCGTACGCCTTCACGTCGCTGACGCCGATCCGAACCGGGCGGGCCCACGTCCTCGCCGAGCATCTGCGGGACCTGCCCACGGGTGGCCGGAGCCCCCTGGCCCGGCTGGACCACGTGCATCTCGGGCGATGGCTGGTGCTCGACGACCTGAAGATGACCTGGCCGGGCGCCCCCAGGGACCCGACGCGGCTGCGGTCCGACTACCTGCTCTTCACCGCCAGCGTCACCGCCCCCGACAGCCGGTACGCCGAGGGCCTCCCCGGCAACTTCCTCGCCGACCTGGCGACGCGGGTTCCGTCCGAGGCGGACGCCATCTGGACTCACTGTGTCGGCTATCCGGGGAGCGCGGCGGTGGACGCCTTCGTCGCCTACCTCGCCCGGAGCCAGCTCGACACGCTTCTGTTCCACGTCGGCTACCCCGACACGACCGTCGCGGAGGTCCGCCACGCCCTGGCCGCACGCGACGGGCTGGTGAACTTCGTCCGGACCCATCAGGACGAGACGGATCCGGCCCGGTTGCAGCACGCCTATCTGGAGGAGTCGTCGACGTGGTCGCTCTAGAGCTCGACGACATCCAGGGCAACATCCTGCGCGGGTACGGCTTCGCCCAGGCCGCCTACCTGTTCTTCGAGGTCCCCGACCCCGCCTCGGGCCGGCGCTTCCTGGGCGGCCTGGTCGACGGCGTGCAGGACGCCGCGGCCTGGAGCGTCGCACCGGCGACAGCCACCAACATCGCCGTCACCTACGCCGGGCTGCGGGCGCTCGGCGTCCCCGCCACCGTCCTCGACGAGCTGCCGGATGCGTTCCGCCAACCGATCCGGGAACGGGCTGCCCAGTTGCTCGACGACACCGGCCCGAGCGCACCCGAGCACTGGGTCGACGGCGTCGGCACCGAACGGTCGCACATCCTCGTCACCGTCAACGGGCGTGGGGGGTTCGAGCACGCCTTCGGCCCGGTCCTGGCCGCGATCCGGACCGCGGCGGCCGACCACGGAGTCGCCCTGGTCCACGAGCAGGCGGCGTGCACCCTCGAGCACCGGCGCGAGCACTTCGGCTGGGCGGACGGCTTCAGCCAGCCCGGCATCGAGGGCGCCCCCGGGCCGGCCGCCCGGGGCGACGGCGTCCCGCAGCCGGACGGCACCTGGCGGGACCTGAAGGCCGGGGAGTTCGTGCTCGGCTACCCAGACGAGGACGGCCAGACGGTCGCCGGGCCGGCCGCGCCGCTCCTCCGCAACGGCACGTTCATGGTCTACCGGAGGCTCCACCAGGACGTGGCCCGCTTCCGGAGGCAGCTCTTCGAGGACGCCCGGCGCTACGGCGCCACCCTGTCCGACGAGCCACCCCTCGACCCTGACCAGCTCTACGAGCTCATGGCGGCCAAGGTCGTCGGGCGCTGGCGGGACGGCGAGTCGGTGGAGCTGACCCAGCGGCGGGCCGGCGACCAGAGCCGCAACCTCGGCGGCCAGTCCCTCGCCGAGCCAAGCAACGACTTCCGGTACGCGCCCGACGACAAGGGCGGGTTCAAGTGCCCGACGGGCGCCCACATCCGCCGGACCAACCCCCGTGACGCCCTCGACCTGGACGGGGGCGGGCTGATGTCCCTCCGGCACCGCATCATCCGCCGTGGCATGCCGTACGGCCCGTTCCTCCCCGTGCGGGTGGGCCAGGACGACGACGGCCTGCACGACGACGGCCAGGACCGCGGCCTCATCTTCGTCTGCTTCAACGCCAGCCTGGAACGGCAGTTCGAGACCGTGCAGCGGCAGTGGTGCGACGACGGCAACGCCTTCCGCCTCGGCAACGACAAGGATTACCTCCTCGGCGACGCCGCGCTCGCCGTCCCCGCCGTCGTGGAGGGGACCCCCGATCCGGCCCCGGACGGGCGGGTCAGCACCGGCCGGGTCACCATCCCGGGTGAGCCGCCCCACTTCGTGCACGCCGAGGCGCCCGTCGTGTGCACCACCGGCTGTGAGTACCTGCTGATGCCGGGCATGGCGTCGCTGCGGGCGCTGGCGCGGGGTGACTGGCAGGTCGCAGCCGTCGACCCGGATGCACCACCGACCGGCGAGGAGCAGGCGATCGCCCGGATCGTGGACGTGACGAGGGGGAAGTTCGAGCACGACTACGCCGGCGGCGAGCGGCCGATGCGTCGCGACCAGCACGCCAAGGCCCATGGCTGCGTCCGGGCCCACTTCATCGTGGGCGGTGACGTCCCCGCCGACCTCCGCCACGGGATATTCCGGGAGCCGGCGACCTATCCGGCGTGGATGAGGTTCTCCTCCAGCGCCGGCGCCCCGACGCCGCAGCCCGACACGAAACGCGACGCCCACGGCATGGCCGTCAAGCTGATGGGCGTCGAGGGCCCCAAGATCCTGCCGTCGGAGGCCGACGCCACCACCCAGGACTTCGTCCTCGCCAACAGCCGGGTCTTCTTCTGCCGGAACGCCGAGGACTACGTCGACCTGGCCACCAGGGCCTCCCAGGGCCGGTTCCTGAGCTTCTTCGTCGGCTGGAACCCGGCAAGATGGCACCTCCGCGAGCTGGCAAACGTGCTGGTGGCCACCCGGCAGAAGGTCGACGACCCGCTCGACACGCAGTACTGGAGCCAGACGCCGTACGCACTGGGGCCCCACGTGGTCA
>JALYYN010000033.1 GCA_030946525.1 Actinomycetota bacterium
GCGAGGGCCACGACGACGTCGAGAGGGAGGTCGAGGCGCGTGGTCGGGTACCCGAGCGCAGCGCTGGCCGCCGGGTCGAAGGCCCGGAGCACCAGCTCCTTGTGGAGGGCCACGAGGACGCCGAGGCCGAGGGCGACCAGCACGGCGGTCTCCACGACCTGCCGGGCGTCGACGGAGAGGACGCGCCCGAACAGGAGGGCAGTCAGGCTGGACTGGAAGCTGTCGCTGCGAGAGACGACCACGACGCCGAGTGCGAAGAAGGTGGAGATGAGCAGGGCCAGGGCCGAGTCGGTGTCGACCCGGTCGTTCCGTGTCAGCAGGTGCAGGAGCAGGACCGCGGCCACCGCGGCGGCGAGGGCCCCGACCAACAAGGAGCGGCCGGTGACGAAGGCGATGGCGACACCCGGGAACACCGTGTGCTGCAGCGCCTCGGTGACGAAGGCCTTGCGCCGGAGGAGCAGGTGGACGCCCAGGACGCCGCCGAGGACTCCGAGCAGGACCACCTCGATCAGGGCGCGGGCCATGAAGGGCGCCGCGAACGGGTCGAACAGGACCCGGCTCATCGACCTAAGCGGTGACGATGTCGCTGCCGCCGGCGAGGACCACGGCGCCGGCGCCGTAGGTCTCCCGCAGCCGGTCGGGGGTCAACGCCTCCCCGATGGGGCCGAAGGCGACCTGACGGCGGTTGAGCAGGCAGGCCTCGCCGCAGGCCAGGTGGGCGACGGACAGGTCGTGGGTGGCCATGACCACGGCCACCCCGTCGGCCCGGAGGCCGTCGAGGGCGTGGAGCAGCAGGTCGGTGCTGGCGGTGTCGACGCCGTTGAAGGGCTCGTCGAGAAGGAGGAGCCTGGCCTCCTGGGCGATGGCCCGGGCCAGGAGCACCCGCTGTCGCTGGCCTCCTGAGAGGGTGCCGAAGCGGGCGTCGCCCCGGTCGCCCAGCCCGACGCGCTCGAGGGCCGACCGGGCCGCGGCCCGATCGGTGGCGGCCGGGCGGCGTATCCAGCCGATCCGCCGGTACCGGCCCATGAGCACGACCTGGTAGGCGGACACGGGGAAGTTGCGGTCCAGAGCCTCGGCCTGGGGCACGTAGGCCACCCGGCCGCGGGCCTGGGCCGGCGACTGGCCCAGCACCTCCACCGTTCCCGCCAGCAGGGGCACGAGGCCGAGCACGGCCTTGATCAGGGTGCTCTTGCCCGCTCCGTTCGGGCCGATCAGGGCGAGGGAGCCCCCGGCCTCGACCCGCCCGGTGATGCCCTCGATCACGGGCTCGCGCCCGTAGGCGACGGTCACGCCGGACAGGACCAGAGCGGAGGAGCTCACGTTCTAAGAGTAGTTCTTACTTCTACTCTGCGGCAACCGCCTGTTCCTGTCCGGGATCCGACGACCGCCTACCAGGTGGAGCGGCGACGCCCGTAGCCGGTGAAGGCACTGGCGATCACCAGCGCTCCGGCGATGATCAACATCCACCACAGGGCTCCGGCGGCCAGCCCCACACCACCGAAAAGCAGGGCCAGGAGCAGCAGCAGCAGGACCAATCCCACGAGAACCCCTTTCATTGAGGAACAGCTTCTGTATGACCTGTTCCGGTTCCGCCCGCTCGTCAAACATTGAGGTTCTCAGGCGTGATTTGCCTCGGCTAAGGGTCAATCCAGGTCCTTCGCGCCAGTCCAGGTTTGGCCCAATCGGGACCGAGGGAACGAATGGGCCCGACTCCCAAAAAAAAGGAGAGCCCCGTGTACATCGGAGTGGGAACCCTCATTCTGATCATCATCCTGATCCTTCTGCTGACCTAGGACTATGAGCGCAAAAACGACCTTCTGGTTCTACCTGGCTGCAGTGGTCTGCTTCGTGGTCGCCGCCGCCGGCGAAGGCTGGCGCTACGGCCGCCTCGGCCGTCGCGGCATCGCCCCTCGCGTCGTCCTCGTGCCCCTCGGCCTGGCCCTGTGGCTGTTCCCGCTCCTCTGGACCACCGGCAAGGTCGCCTTCTAGTCGGCTCAGCGCTTGTTCAGGGGCTGGAATATGAAGCCCCGCTGGGCGACCATCACCCGGCTGCCCGCCGCCAGCTTCGTCGGCTCCTGGGCGGTCAGACGCTCCCAGGTGGGGGTACCCGGTGCCCACACATCACGTAACGCCGGCGTATGGAGCGGCGGGCCGGCCACCCACGCCGCGCGCGACCGCCCGCGGTCAGGTGATCCGGATGGTCCCCCGGCCGGCTCGTACCGTGCCGATCACCGCAGCGGCATGGCCGGTGGCCCGCAGCGCAACGGCGGCCTCCTCGGCCCGGGCCGGCTCTGCGCCGAACAACAACCCGCCGGACGTCTGGGCGTCGGCCAGGACGATCATCACCGCGTCGTCGATCCCCCCCGACTCCACCCGCTCGCCGGCCCAGGCCAGGTTGCGGCGGGTACCGCCCGGGACGAGCCCGTCGGCCACCAGGCCCGGCACCCCGGGGAGGACCGGGATGGCGGCGGCCGTCAGGTCGACGTCGACACGAGACGCCTCGGCCATGCTCCGGAGGTGGCCCAGCAGGCCGAACCCGGTCACGTCGGTCGCTCCGGTCGCGCCGGAGGCGAGGGCCTGGGCCGCCGCGTCGCGGTTCAGCCGGGTCATCGACGCCACCGCGGCCGCCACCACCTCCTCCGACGCCTTCCCGGCCTTGAGGGCGGTCGCCACCACGCCCGCGCCCAGGGCTTTGGTCAGCACGAGGGAGTCGCCGGGGCGGAGCCCGGCATTGGTAAGGATGCGGTCGGGGTGGACCTCGCCGACCATGGCCATGCCGAACTTCGGCTCGGGATCCTCGACCGTGTGACCGCCGACGGTCACCCATCCACCCTCGGCGGCGGCGTCGCCGGCGCCCTGGAGGACGGACAGCAGCACCTCGGTGCCCAGTTCCTCGGTGTTCCACCCCACGAGGTTGAGGCCCAGGAGGGGGCGGCCGCCCATGGCGTAGACGTCGCTGACGGCATTGGCGGCGGCGATGCGGCCCCAGGCCCGGGGGTCGTCCACGATCGGCGTGATGAAGTCGGCGGTGACCACGAGGGCGCGATCGGCGTCCAGGCGCCACACCGCGGCGTCGTCGCTCGTGGACGTGCCCACGAGCAGGTCAGGGTGACTCGGTAGCTCCAGGCGGCGCAGGACCTGCGCCAGCTCGCCGGGTGCGAGCTTGCAGGCTCAGCCCGCGCCGTGGCTGAACTGGGTGAGTCGTCGGGGAGGAGGAGGGACAGGGTCCGTTGCCACTGGCGCCGAATCTACCGGTGGGTCCCCGCCTACGTGGCCAGGACCCCGGCGTCGCGCCTCAGGCCTTGGCCGCCCGCTCCCGGAGGTAGCTGTAGATCGTGTCGGTCATGCCCTGGACGTGGTGCTTCTTGCGGGCGTGCTCGATGACCTTGGCCTTGAGCTCCTCCTCGGAGCCGGCCCGGACGGTGTAGCCGCAACCCACGGCCCCTGCCTTCGCGCAGCTGTGTTCGTACATCGGTCTCCTTGTCGCGGGTGTGGGCTTCTCGGACGTGTCATCGAGCGCACGGAAGATCACCGAGGCGAACGTGGGGCCGCACGGGGCTCGACTGCCATTCGAAGCATCGCACAGGGCCGACGGTTCCGTCGGGGGAAATCGGGTGTGCCCACGGCCCCTCGCGACCACACCGCCTTTCGATCCGACGGGGCGGATGTGCCACGTCACCGGGGTCCGGGGCGACGCGTCCGACTCTGGCGGTCGGGTCGAGGCGGGCCGTCTCTCGACGTTGTGGACTCTATGGACAAAACGGTCAGGCGACAAGCGCCGTCGCGACCGGACGCGGTGCGACGCCGGCCGAGGACGCGTCGCACCAGGCGTGATTCGCCCACGTCCGAATCACGCATCGGAGCCCCTGAGATCTGGCTGGGGAGAGAACTCAGAGGCTCCGATCCGCGATCCGGAGCGCGGGAGCCGGGTCCCGTGCCCGTACTCAACCACGGCCGGGCTCGTCCGTCCAAGACCGGAGGCTGATGCTGCCAGAGGTTGTTGCAATGATGGCTCGTGGGGGGCTTGTATAGGTACGTTCTATAGAAAAGACCAGGCATGGAGCTACGTCACCTTCAGTACTTCCTGGTGCTGGCCGAGGAGCTGAACTTCAGCCGGGCGGCCGGCCGGCTCCACATCGCCCAGCCGTCGCTGAGCCAGCAGATCCGCCATCTCGAGCGCGAGCTGGACACCGAGCTCATCGACCGTTCCGTCCGGCCCATCCGGCTCACCAACGCCGGACACCTGCTCCTCGGCAACGCGGCCAGCATCCTGGCCGAGGCGGACGCCACGGAGCGCGAGGTGAAGCGGGCCGGTCGCGGCGAGGTCGGCCGACTGCGCATCGGCTACTCCTACGGCGGCCTGTACGACCTGGTGTTGACCCTGCTCCGCCGGCTCCGGGCGGCGTGGCCGGAGACGAACATGGTGATCCACCAGCTGGCCGAGCGGGAGCAGATCCCGGCGCTGCGCACCCGTCGCGTCGACCTGGTCCTGGGCCGCGTCACCGAGCCCCTGACCTCCGACGTGGTGGCCATGCCGCTGCGCGACGAGCGCCTCATCGCCATCCTGCCGATCAACCACCCCTTGGCCTGTGAACCGACCGTGCGGCTGTCCGACCTGCGTGAGGAAGCGTTCGTCATGTTCCCCCGGCGCCTCGAGCCGGTTGTCTTCGACAACTACATCCAGGCGTGCCTGGCCGCCGGGTTCACCCTCCGTCTCGACCACGAGGTCAGCGACGCCCAGACCCAGGCCCTCGCCATCGCCGCCGGGCTGGGCGTCGGCCTCACCGGCGACCATCTGGCCCTCCGGTTCCCCGAGCTCGTCTACCTGCCCGTGGAACCGGCGTTCAGGATCGCCGGCATCGTCGCCCTCTGGTGCGAACGCATGCTGCCACAGACGCTGCGGCCGTTCCTGCAGGATCTCTGAGGGTCACGCCCCGATCCGTCCCACGGGGGGCAGGGCGGCGTCGCGGGTCTCCTGGGTGCGCTCGGACATCGTACGGTCGAAGACGGCCCGTGGATCGTCGTCGGCGCCGATCGTCAGTCCGGTCGACACCCGGGCCGCCCCGTTCTCGGGCCGGTCACGCAGGTAGCGGGCCCCGCGGGCGTGATGGGTGGTGCGGAAGCTGGTGACGCCTCTGATGCACCGGTTGTACTGCTCGATGAGTCCTGGGCAGCGGGTGTCGACGATGAACCGGCGCAGCACCGGCCCGGCCAGGTCGAGGGTGCGCAGGAACCGGCGGTGGGCGGCCGGCATGGACCGCCGCCCGGCGGCCGCCGACCGGGCGAGGGTGGAGTCGCCGGCGATGCCCAGGGCGGCGTCGAGGGCCTGGATGATCGCCACCTGCATTCCGCTCGGGCCGCCCTCCACCGCGCCCGGCACGTCGGTCTCGGCCGACCAGGCGAACGTCGGCTGGACGAGCCTCAGCCAGACCGACGGATCGACGGTCCGCTTGCGGATGTTCAGGCTGAAGGAGAGGACCAGGGCGTCGATGGCGCCGTGGAGCAACTCCAGGCTGAGCAGGGTGTCCTCGGAGCGACGGCTGGCCGCCGCTCCCACCGCGTCGACCAGATGGCGCAGCACGGCTGCGCCGCGGGCCTCGAGGAGCACGAAAGAGATCGAGAAGCGCTCCAGGTGGGCATCCACGGGCGGCGGGAGCCAATTGCGTGCCACCCCCACGTTGGCGGCCGTCAGCTCCTCGGCACGGTACGCGCTGCCGCCCGGTCGGCCGGCGAACTTCCAGTTGCACAGGTGCAGGCTCCAGGCCGAACCCACGCGGGGCCGGTCGAGGGCCCGGGCCAGCTCGCCCCACGGGCCGGCGATCCCCGGTGGAAGGTCGATCCGCCGCTCCTGGAAGCGGGCGGGGGCGGGGGGGACCGAGTCCCAGCGATAGGTGTGGCCCAGGGCGCTCAGGGCGGTCATGAGCGTGTCGCGGGCGCCGGGGCCGAGCTTCGCCACGGCCCGGTGCACGGCGTCGTCGGCGCTGGGGAACTCCCTGTCGAGCCAGCGCCGGACCCCACCGTGCTCCTCGGGGTAGCGGCCCGGCAGCTCGGCGCAGGCGGCGAGGAACGGCTCGAACACCGCCGGGAAGTCGTCCACCGGCACCGTGGTGGGCAGGAAGGCGCCCACCTCGCCGAGGTCGCGCTCGTAGGACGCCCGCAGCAGCCCGGCCAGGGCGGCCGGCCCCGACGTCGAGAGGCGCGGCCGATCGGCGATCGCCGGGGCACCGCCGCCAGATTGTTCCCGGCTCGCACAAGGCCCCACGGTCCTCAGTCCATCCACCCGGACCCGGAAAGGCTCGAACGGAGCTAGTGGGAGCCCGAGGTCGGATTCGAACCGACGACCTGCTCATCACGGGTGAGGCGTGCTGAGCGCTGTGCTCACCTGCGGCGATGCAGGTCACGGGCGGATGACGAGCCAACGATACCGGCTGCAGCGTTGACCCCGGTCGACCCGGTTCGGGCCCCCGCAGGGGCGGCGGTGGGCCCTGCGTCAGCCGGCGAACAGGGGAAGGTCGAGAGGGGCCCGGTCGCTCCGCTTCAGCTCGGAGAACCCGGTGAAATCGGCGAAGGTCCGAAGCGCGTCGTAGAACGCCACGGCCATCTCGTCGTCGGGCACCGCGCTGATCACCGGTCCGAAGAGGGAGTGGCCCGTCGGCGGGTCAAAGGTGATGATCGGTGTCCCCACCTCCGGGCCTGTGCGGCGGAAGGCCTCGTCGCTCTCGGCGCGGATCAGCGGATCCCAGCGGTCGTCGTTGGCCGCGTCCAGGAGGGCCTCGGGCAGACCCAGCGACCGCAGGATCTCGGCGGGGTCGACCGCCTTCGCCCGCGACGCCAGCCGCTCCATCAGATCCCCGTCGGAGGCGGTGTACCAGTACCGCTCACCCCATGCGCGGTACAGGTTGCCGACCGCAGCGTTGCCCAGTTGCTCCCGGGCGGCGGCACAGATGCGGTGGTACCGGAGCCCGCGCTCCTGGGCTTCCAACATCGGCGCAGGGACGTCGCCGTCCTCGTTGATGAAGAGGAGGGAGATGAACCGCCAGCCGATGACGATGCCGCGCAGCTCGGCCACCCTCCGGATCCACACCGAGGTTTGCCATGCGAACGGGCATCCGGGGTCGAAGAAGAACTCGACGTCGTAGGGGCCACCGGCGAGCTCGGGAACGGACGCGACGGTGGAGGTGGTCATACGGAGGGACAACGCCTGCCACCACCGCTATGTTCCGTGCCGGTACGCCTCCTCAGCGAGCCCACCGCATCGGGGCGCGCCACTAGTGTTCCCAACGTGCCGATCGGAGTCGTCATTGGCGTGTGCTCGGCGATGCTCACCGCCATCGTCACCGAGGTCTACTGCCACCGGTGCCTGGCCCACCGGGCGTTCGCGGTGCACCCGGTCCTTGCGGCGGTGCTGGACACTTACTTCTGGGTCATCGTCGGGACGTCCCCCGAGACCTGGGCCGCCGTGCACCGTTTGCACCACCGGTACGCCGACACGCCGCTCGACCCCCACTCGCCGGTGCAGCGCCGCCCGCTGACCGTCCTGGCCGGGTCCGCCTACCTCTTCGCCAAGGCCAGGGCGAGGGTGCCCGCCAGCGCCTCACGGCCGAAGTGGACGCTGGCGATCCGGGCCGCCGTCATCGCGTTCTACGGCATCGTGTTCGGGCCCCTGCAGTTGCTGATCATGTTCGTGGTGCACCTGGTCTGCTACCTGGGGATCATGGGAATGGTCAACGCTGTGGGGCACCTCTACGGGCGCAAACCTCACCCCGAGCACTCGGGATACGACCTGGCCTGGCTCGCCATCCCGTTGCTGGGTCACGGCTACCACAACTCCCACCACGCCCACCCGGCCGCCCCCCGCACCGGTCCTCTCGACCCGGTCTGGCCACTGCTGCGTGTTCTCGCCGCCGCCGGACTGGTCGAGCTCGAGGATCGGCGCGGCGGCACGCGCACCGCGTCCTGCTGTGGCGCGTCGATGTCCGTCGTCGCCGGCCCCTGAGCGCCGGGCGTCACCTACAGGCGGCGTCCCCGGCCGGCGGCGCAGGAGCTGGACGCGACGCGAGCTCGACGGCGGTCTGGTCGGCATCCGAACGCTGACAGGTCTCGAGGATGGCCGCGACGTCGCCGGGCCCGGGACGCAAGCCGTTGTCATCAACCAGCTCGGGATGTCCCACAGAGGGCGGCGGCCGGAGCACGCATCGTGCACTATGGGCGCGTGACAGAACCGAAGGCCGTCGTGGACGATCTCTTCCGGCGACTGCTCGCGGGGGACGACCATGTCCTCGATGACCTTTTGGCCGAGGACATGGTCAACCATGCCGCAGGGCCGCAGGGTCGAGACGGGTTGCGGCAGATCCTCGCAACCATCCGCCATGATTTTGGTGACGGCGAAGTCGAGCACCACCACGCCATCGCCGAGGGGGAGTTCGTCGCGAGCCACCTGACTGTTCGGGGCGTGCACCGAGCATCGACGATGCCACTGCTCACGGGGATCGAGCCGACTGGCGTGGAGGTGTCCTGGACCTTCATCCACATCTGGCGCGTGGTCGATGACCGGATCGTGGAGCACTGGGCGTGCCGGGACGACCTGGGGCTCCTGCATCAGATCGGCGCATGGCCTCCCACGATTGCATGACTGCCGCTCAGCCTGCATGGCGAGGGAGCGCAGGCGACCGGGGGTGCGGGTACGAACCTCTCGCCGCTCCTCATTGTGTCGGGCGGACTCCACCGGGATGCCGCAAGACACGGGATGGGATACGACTCATCGCCGGCGGTGAGGGCATCGTCGGCGCGCCGCTCGAAGCTAATGTTATGGGACAGTCGGCGTGCGACGTCCAGATGGATCCTCGGCGACTGCGTCCCGGGGCCATCGGTAGAGTCTTGGGGTGGGCACCTTCGTCTTGACCCCGTCGTCATCACCGGCACCGCGAACATCAAAATGGGAAGGATGCTTGCCGGATTTGTTCGACCTCGATGATCAGTTGGGACGGCCCCACCCCGGCAGCGGGTGAGGTACACACGGATGTCAGATGGTTTACCTGTGCATGATGTTCGTCTCTGACCTCGATTGTTCGTCCGGCAGCTTGACCTCGAGGTGACCCGGGATATGCCTGGCCCGATGAAGGTCACGGAGGGTGGCATCGGTGGCCGGGCGCGGCTGACCAAGCCTCCCGGCTTCGATCAGTTGGTGCGCCCCGGTAGAGCGTTCTGGGTCGGCGCAGTACCCGAGGCGCTCTCAGCAGAGGGCGGAGCGGAGACGCCCGAAGGCGGCGTCGAGCTGGTCCCGCCACGGCCAGGTCTCATCGATACGCAGGTAGAGGTCACGGCCCCGTCGTGCGATTCGGGCGGCGACGTGCAGCAGCTGGTAGCGCAGCGTGGCCGGCTCGGCTTTGGCCATGTCCCCGTCCAGGCACAGCATCGCCGTCCAGGCCAGGAGGTCCTGGGCGACCATGATCGTGGCCAACCACGCCTCGTTGCGCACGAAGTCCTCGAACGGAAAGTTCCTGAGCCCGCACGCTTTTGCACAACGGATGCGGTCCTCCACCCGGGCATGTCGGCGTTGGCGCAGCTCCAGGGGCGGTGGTCCTCCAGCCGAGCCGGTGAGGAAGCACGTGTGGCGGAAGCCTTCGGAAGTGTCGAACAGCGACAGCTGAGCCCCCGGGTGCGGGCGTTCTCGGCGACAGATCAGCCGAGCACCCGGCGGCCAGGTGCGCAGGTCGGCCAGTCCCGTTAGCTCGGTGACCCATGCTCCCGGTCGCACCCGGCCATCGGCCTCGACCGCCTGGGCCCAGTCCTCCTCCTGGACCAGCATCAGCGCGTCGCGCACCCGGCCGTCCACGTCAAAGCCAATAGAGAAGTCAATATTGCGCTCCACCAACGCGTCCACGAAGCCGTGGGTGGCTCCGGCCGAGTCGGCCCGGGCCAGGATGGGGTGCAGCACCGAAGCCGGGTCGTCGCCGGGGCCGTGACCGACCCGCCACTCGGGGGGCAGTTGGGCCACCGCCGCGTCGAGCATCTTCACGTGGTCGGCTGCGCTGTTGGCCCCGGCGTTGCCGGGACGGAGCACACCGGCCAGGAACTCCGTCGTCTCGTCGCACCACACCCCGAGAGGATGGAAGCCGAAACCACGTTTGTACGTCGGTTTGGCGTCCTGCTTTTCGGAATGGGCGTCGACGAGAGTGGCGTCGAAGTCGAGCGTGACCGTTCCCGGTGCGCCACCGGCGGCCCATATCACCGACCGAGCCGCGGCTCGGGCTGCGTCGATGCCACGCAGTTCTCTCGACGTGACTGCCTCCACCGCCCGCCATGCGGTGGGATGAGAGGCGACGGGGCCGAAGAGCTCCTCCTGGTTTCTCAGCACGGCGAGCTTGGACAGGCAGTCGGCCCCATCGGCGATGGCCACGGCCAGATGGGTGAGCACGACGCCGGGGTCATGGGTGTGCCAGCGGGTGCCGCAGTCGCCCATGGCCACCGACATGCCCCGGGTCAGGCCCGAACGATCGGCCATCTCCGCCAGCAGCGCCGTGCCCGCGTGCGACACCAGCCCCTCACCGTCAGTGGTCACCTTCGCGTGCAGGACCGACTGACTACGATGTACCTTCAAGGAG
>JALYYN010000092.1 GCA_030946525.1 Actinomycetota bacterium
CCCGGGCCGACGGCCTGGCCATCATCTCCGAGCAGTGCCCGTTCGGTGGCGCCGCGGTCCAGCACCCGGTCATCTGCGCGGTCGACCGGGGCATCGTGAAGGGCATGCTCGAGACGCTCTACGGCGACACCGTCCCGGAGACGTCGGCCTCCCGCCCGGCCGGCGACCGAGTCTGCGTCACCCTGGTCTGATTCCCCCGGCCTCCGCGCTTCCCGTCGCGCCCAAGGCCCCTGTGCGGCCTTCAGCGCGACAAGAACGGGGTCGGTGATGGCCAGGCACTACCTGGACCACGCGTCCACGTCGCCGGCCCGCCCGGAGGCGGTCGAGGCCATGCTGCCGTGGCTGTCCTTCGCCGCCGACCCCGGCCGGGTCCACACCGACGGGCGACTGTCCCGCGGGGCGGTCGAACACGCCCGGGAGCAGGTGGCGGCCCTGTTGGGAGCCCGTCCCCGGGAGGCGGTCTTCACCAGTGGCGCGACCGAGGCCATCGTCACCGCCGTCTGGGGCGCCACCGAACGGGGCCGCCACGTGGTCGTGCCGGCCGTCGAGCACTCGGCCGTGCGTGATGCGTCGGCTGCGTTCGGCGACGTGACCGAGGTGGGGGTGGACGCCGTCGGCCGGATCGACCCCGGCGAGGTGCTCGATGCGATCCGGCCGGGCGTGACCGGCCTGGTCCATGTCCAGTGGGCCAATCACGAGGTCGGTACCCGCCAGCCCGTCGTCGAGGTGGTGGCCGGGTGCCGGGCCCTGGGCGTGCTCGTCCACGTCGACGCCGCTTGCGCCGCCGGGCACGTCCCCGTCGACTTCGCCACGCTGGGCGCCGACCTGCTCTCGGTGAGCGCCCACAAGCTGGGCGGTCCCCAGGGCGTCGGCGCCCTGCTGGTGCGTCGGGGACTGCGGCTGCGGCCGCTCATGGTCGGCGGGGAGCAGGAGCGCTCGCGGCGGGCGGGCATGGAGAACGTGGCCGGCATCGCCGGGTTCGGGGCCGCCTGCGCCGCCATCGCCGGCTCGCTACCTGACGAGGCGGCACGCGCCCTGGCCCAGACCGGGGCCATGTCGGCGGCGGCGAGGGCGGTTGAGGGGGTCGTGACCTACGGCGACCAGGAGCGGCGCGTGCCCCACGTCCTGTGCTTAGGCGTCGTCGGCGTGGAGGCCGAGGCCGTCCTGCTGGGCCTCGACCAGGCCGGCGTCGCCGCCCACTCCGGCAGCGCGTGCTCCTCGGAGTCACTCGAGCCCTCTGCCGTCCTGGCCGCCATGGGCGTCGAAGCCGAGCGCTCGCTCCGCCTCTCGGTGGGATGGTCGACCGGCGACGACGACGTGGCCGCGTTCGCCCGTGCCTTCCCGGCCGTGGTCGACCGCCTACGGTCCCTCCGCGGCTGACCCGGCCGTCGGCGTCGGCGCGAGCGCGGAGGGCCAGAGTGTGCCGATCCGCTCATGAGGGGTAGGAGCATCAGTGCGGCTCCGGCGTGCATGCCCCCCTCCCCGTGCCCCCCTTACGGCGGACAACGTCGGAGCCGCCCCCTTTCCGAGGTGTCCGGTGGCCGTCACCCCAGCCGGGCGCTCACCACGATCTCCACGTTCGACCGCAGCGCGTTGGACACCGGGCAGGACTGCTCGGCGGCGGCTCGGGCCTCCTCGAACAGCGCAGCATCGACCCCGGGGACCTGGGCCACGACGTCGAGCGCCATGCGGGTGATCTTCCCGTCCACGAAGGTGGCCGTGGCCGAGGTGGCCAGGTGGGTCGGAGCGTGGCCCCGGCCGCTCAGCTCGTTCGAGAAGGCCATGGAGAAGCACGATGCGTGGGCGGCGGCGATCAGCTCCTCGGGACTGGTCATGCCGTCGGGGTTCTCCGTGCGGGCGGCCCAGGTCACACCGGCGGCGGTGAACAGCGAGCTGCTCTCCGCGGTGACCGTCCCCTTCCCCTTGAAGAGGTCACCCTCCCAGGTGGCACTCGCCTTGCGCTCCGTCATGATGCGACTCTCCTGCCAGGATGGTTGCGGGCCATCACCCTAGGTGGGCCGGTGCCCTTCCGAGACGCGCCCTGTGCAGACCCTTCCTCCCCTACGCCTGGCCCGACCCGCGCCCGTCCTGAATCGCCCCCCTCCCCCGTTCTGGCTGCAGCTGGGCGCGCATGCACGCCGAACTGCAGCCGGAACGGGTTGAGGGCCAGTCAGCCGGCCCGTCCCGAAGTCAGCCGGCGAGGTCGACGAGGACGTCGGCCAGCTCGTCGGGCCGGGCCAGGAAGGGGCTGTGGTCACCGGCCATCTCGATCGGCTCGATGCCCAGGCGTTCGACCGCCGCCCGGCGGGACCACCGGGGGGACACGATGCGGTCGGCGGTGGTCAGTACGTACGATGCCGGCACGGGAGGCCACGCCCGCATCGGGGTGATCTCCTGCGTCGGCTTCCAGAACTGGCGGCGGAGGTGGGCCGCCGCCTGCCGGGCGAGCGACGGCGCCGCGTCCGGGTAGTACAGCTCGAGGGCACGGCCCTCCGGCACGCTGGCCGATCCGTCAGGGTGGGCGATGGCGCCCGTCGCCGCCTCGAACGCGCACACCATGTCGGACTCCTCACCGGCCTGCTGGTCGAGCGACATCCCCGGCTGAGGTAGGAACGCGCAGAGGAACACCATGCGCCGCACCGGTCGGGCCTCGGCGACGAGGGGGATCGTCAAGCCGCCCAGCGAGTGGCCGACGAGCACGACGTCGTCGCCGGCTCCCGCCTCGGCCAAGGCGGCCTCGACGACCCTGGCGTAGTCGGCGCAGCCAGCCTGCGGATCCTCCGACGGCAGGTCCATGGCCACCGCCCGGTGGCCCCGTTCCTCGAGTTCGGGAACCAGCCGGTCCCAGCAGGCGGCGCCGTGGTACGCCCCGTGGACAAGCGCCAAAACGGCCATATCGACCTCCCCAGTCGCGGCGAGAGTAGCCCCGCTGCGCCCCCGTGCTCCCCGGCCGTTGCGGCCCGGAGCCGGCGGGAGGCTCAGATCCTGCTGCCCGCCCCCCGGCGCTGCATGAGGTAGACGATCAGGGCGGCGCCCAGCACCTCGAGGATGAACACGATCGCGGCCCCGGCTCCGATCAGGGCGCCGACGACGCCTCCCAGGAAGGCCCCGCCGATGCCGACCAGGATGGTCATCCCGATGCTCATCGGGTTCGGACCCGGGATCGCCAGTCGGCCCAGTGCGCCGAAGATGGCGCCGGTGATGATGATGCTGACGATGACGTAGATCAGAGCCATGCCGGAAGTCTGCCCACTTTCGGGCTCCTCTAACGGCCGGCGGCCGGCGGTCCGCCCGCCGGCGAACTACTGGGCGGGCATGCCTGCGTCGGACATGGCCTTCCTAAGGACGTCCTCGACCTGGGAGACCATCTCCGGCGGCGGGTTGTTGGACAGGAAGAGCCGGAACTCCGTCACCGCGCCGGCCGGGTCCTTGCGGTCCTGGTAGAGGACCATTCCCCGGAAGAAGTGGGCGTCGGGGTAGCTGGGGTCGGTGGTGACGGCCTGGTCGAGGGCGGTCATGGCCAGATCCGGCAGCCCGGCCCGGTCCAGCAGCCAACCCCGGTACGCCAGTGCCTGCACGTTCTTGGGGTCGGTCCGGATCAGGTCGTCGTAGATCTTCAGCGCGTCGGCGGCCTTGCCATCCGTCTCCAGCTGCAGCGCCTGCGACAGGCGCCCGGCCGGGGTGTCGGGCAACGTGCCCGTCACGGGCGACCCCGGCTTCCTCTGACCCGAGAAGGCGGTGACGGCCCCGGCCGTCAGGGCGACGATGGCGAGAATCACCCCCAGGGTGAGGACGAGCGGGCGCCGGCCACGCGTGGGTGGCGATGCCGCAGCGACGGGCCGGCGAGGCGCGCGGGGCCGACCCGCCTCCATCGCCCGCAGCACGGTGGCGGCGCGGGCGGTGTAGTCGTCCTTGAGGGCGAGGTAGTCCTCTTCCGCCAGCTCACCCGACTCCCGCCCCCGCTCGAGATCGCGCAGCGACGCGAACAGGAAGTCGCGCTGCTCCTGCAGCTCGGCGGTCTTCGCCTTCACGGGCGCCGGGCCCTCACGTGCGGAGAGCCTCCTCGACCAGTTGGCGGTCGGCGTCGCTCACCCGTCGGCCCGGTCGCACCCGGCTGCGGCGCAGGGCGACGACCAGGCCGAGCACCGCCAGAAGGGTGCCGAGGATCGGGAGGGCCCACACCAGGACAGCCACGCCGCTGGTCTTGGGCTGGAGCAGGATGTTGTCGCCGTAGCGGCTGACCAGGTACGCCTTGATCTGGGCGTCCGACTGCCCTTCCTGGATCCGGAGGCGGACGTCATCGCGGATCGACTCCGACGCGGGAGCCTCGGAAAGGGCCGCCGACAGGCTGTGGCACGTGGGGCAGCGGATCACCGAGGAGATCCGCTGCACCCGCTGGTTCTCGGTCGGCGGGCCTGACGGCGGCCGGGAGCCGATGGCCAGGGCCAGGGCCAGGACCAGGCCGAGGAGGCCCCAGGCCACGCGCCGGCTGGTCCGTTCCGACGGCCGGCCTCCCTGGCCGGTCACCCGGCGGCGCTCACGACGCGACTCCTGCCGGCTCGGGCGCCACCTCGTCGAGCCCGATGGCGGGCTCGGGATCGGGCTCGGTGGGCGTGCGCCGGCGACCGGGCCAGGCGGCGAGGAAGGTGCCGAAGCCCATGATCGCGCCACCCGTCCAGAGCCAGGCGATGAGGGGTTGGACGTTCATCCCGATCACTGCGACACCGTCGGCGTCGGGCGGGACGACCAGGGTCAGGTAGACGTCGGCGAAGGGGCCGGTCTTGACCGACGGCGACCCGATGGCCTGGGCGCCGAACGGGAACTGCTGCAGGGCCGGGGCGTAGACCTTCCCGTCGTCGACCCGCACCCGGGACTGCGTGGTCCGCTTGTTGGGGTGCTCGACGGTGCTCGTCCCGAGGTAGGTGATGGTGTGGCCGGCGAGGGACGCCGACTCACCGGGGTGGAGGCGGAACTGGGCCCGGTGGCTGTAGGCGCTGCTGGCCGCGAAGGCCACCGCGATCACCACGACGCCGATGTGCACGACCATCCCGCCGTTGGAGCGGCCGAACAGGCCCCGCCAGAGCGGCTGGCCGGCCCGTTGCGCGGCCCGGACGGCCAGGAACAGCTGGCGCAGGGCGGCCGCCCCCGCGAACGCGCCCAGCCCGAAGGCGAGCAGGGCCCCGATCCCCCGCCGCCCGGCCACCACGCAGGCGACCACGGTGAGCGTCCCTGCCCAGGCCGGCCAGAGCAGCCGGTGATGCAGGGTCTCCGTCGCCGCCTTGCGCCAGGGCAGGGCCGGGGCGACGGCCATCAGGAAGAGCAGGGTGAAGCCGATGGGCGCCGTCATCCGGTTGAAGTAGGGGGCGCCGACCGAGAGCTGGTCGCCGTTGATGGCCTCGGCCAGCAGCGGGAAGACGGTGCCGAGCAGGACGACGAAGGCGAAGGCGGCGAAAGCGACGTTGTTGGCGAGGAACGCCCCCTCACGCGAGACCGGCGCGTCGATGGATCCGGGCGAGCGCAGCTTGTCGCCCCGCCAGCCGATGAGGGCGATGGAGACGGCCACGACCAGGGCGAAGAAGCCGAGGATGGCCGGCCCGATGGGCGAATCGGTGAACGCGTGGACCGAGTCGAGGACGCCCGAGCGGGTCAGGAACGTGCCGAGGATGGTGAGCGAGAAGGTCGCCACCAGCAGCGACAGGTTCCAGACGCGGAGCATCCCCCGGCGCTCCTGGACCATGACGGAATGGACGTACGCCGTCGCCGTCAACCAGGGGAGGAACGAGGCGTTCTCGACCGGATCCCAGGCCCAGTAGCCGCCCCAGCCGAGGACCTCGTAGGACCACCAGGCGCCCAGCACGATGCCGACGGTCAGGAAGCCCCAGGCGAACAGGGTCCACCGCCGGGTCTCGGTCAGCCATCCCTCGTTCAGGCGACCGGTGATGAGGGCGGCCAGGGCGAAGGCGAAGGGGATGGTGAAGCCGACGTAGCCGAGGTAGAGCATCGGCGGGTGGAAAGCCACCAGCGGGTGGTTCTGCAGGAGCGGGTTGGGCCCGGGCCCGTCAAGGGGGATGGTCCCGCTCACCAGCCGGAACGGGTTGGCCGGTCCGGTCATGAGCCCGAAGAAGAAGGTGGACACGCCCAGGGCGATGAGGGTGGCCCAGGCGACGACCGGGTCGGTGACCCGGCCTCGGAAGTGGCGGGCCATCACGGCCAGGTAGCCGGACAGGACCAGCGCCCACAGGAGGATCGAGCCCTCCAGCGCCGACCACATCGTCGTCACGGTGTAGAGCACCGGCGTCGTGCGGCTGCCGTTGTCGGCCACGTACTTCATGGAGAAGTCGTGGGTGTTCAGGGCCAGCTCCATGGCGAAGGTGGCGACCAGGGCGCCAGCCAGGACCAGCCAGATGTACCGCTGGCCGGCGCGGAGCATGGCCGGGCTGTCCCGCCGCAGGCCCAGGGCGAGCGTGAGCATCCCGAGGATCGACGCCACCAGTCCGAGGGTGACGCCGGCTGTGCCGAGCGCGGCGCTCATGAAGCGGTCACGGCGCGGTGGGGTCGGCCGGGACCGGCGGCACCGTCACCCGGTCGGGGTTCTTCGCCACGTAGGTCTCCGAGTGCTTGACCAGGATGCGGTCGCTCGAGAACACGTCGCCCTGGAACCTGCCCTCGAGCACGACCGGGATGCCGGGCCGGAACAGCTCGGGAGGGTCGCCCTTGTGCCGGACGTCGACCTCGACGTTCTTGGAGACGAGCGTGAAGGACACGTCGTTGCCGACCTGGTGGACGCTGCCGTCGACCACGTCGCCCTCGATGCGGAAGCGCCGATCGCCGAGCTGCGCCTTCTGGGCGACCGCCTCGTCGGCGGTCCGGAAGTACAGGGTGGCGTTGCCCAGGCCCTGGAAGACCAGGAACCCGAGGGCGGCCAGCACGACTACGCCCGCCAGCCACAGCCGGCGGCGGGAGTCACGGTCCCCGCCTGTCGTACCGCTCCTGGCGGTTGTGCCGGCGTCGCCGGCGTCGCCGGACTCGCGGGTCTCGATCACTTCTCACCGGTCGGCAGGAGCCGGCTCAGCGCCCGGCGCCGCCGGATGATCCAGGCCGCGTAGACGCCCAGGATCCCGGTGGTGGCCGCGTATCCGGCGAAGATGTAACCGGCGTCCGTCACGGGCGCACGCTCGTCTCGGGGGCGACGGCTTCGGCGCGGCGCTCCTCGATGGCGATGTCGATCTGGCGGTCGGCGAGGCGGTCCTCGACCTGGGCCAGGCGGAAGCGGTGGACCAGCAGCCAGGCGTAGAGCAGGGTGAACGCCACCACGCCGATCAGCAGCGTCCAGGCCATGGTGCCGGTGATCTGGGGGTCGAGCAGGCGCCGCTCGTCGAGGATGGATGCGTCCTGGTGCAGCGTCCGCCACCACTGCACCGACTGGTGGACGATCGGCACGTCGAGGAAAGCGGCAATGGCGACGATGGCGGCCCGGCGGGACTGGATCTCGGGCGACGCAGGCACCTTCCGCACGGCCAGATAGCCGAGGTACA
>JALYYN010000112.1 GCA_030946525.1 Actinomycetota bacterium
GTCGTCGACCATGGGCCCGGGCGTGAAGGTCGACCCGAACCCGCTGCGGGCCCTCGACGACGAGCTCACCGGCGCGGCGACCTAGTAGAGTCTTCCGCACATAGATCGCCGTAGACATTCGGTGCGCTGCCCGGCAACGGGCACAGCGCGTAAGTGGCCCAGCCGGGCCCGCCCGACGAGGCGTGAACCTCCCGAGGGACCGTTCGCGCGTCATGCACAACAGTCCTTGCGTTCCACGCAGCTAGGGAGGAAGAGATTTGGGAGAACCGAGACCGGAGAAGGTCGCCGTCGTCGACGAGGTGCGCGAGCGCCTGTCGTCGTCGAACGGGGCGCTCCTCACTGAGTACCGCGGCCTGAAGGTGTCCGAACTGGCCGCCCTGCGGCGGTCGGTGGTCGAGGCCGGTGGCGAGTACAAGATCTACAAGAACACCCTGGTCAGGCGGGCGGCGGCCGAGCTGGAGCTGACCGATCTCGACCCCCTGCTGGTCGGGCCGACCGCCATCGCCTTCATCGACGGCGATGCCGTGGCCGTGGCCAAGTCGCTGCGCGACTTCGCCCGTGGCAATCCGAACCTGACCATCAAGGGTGGGCTGCTGGGCACCAAGGTGCTGTCGGCGGCCGACGCCGGCGCCCTGGCCGACGTCGCCCCCCGCGAGGTCATCCTGGCCCAGCTCGCCGGCGCCCTTGCCGCCCCGCTGCAGAAGATGGCCGGCCTCCTTCAGGCGTTGCCCCGCAACTTCGCCTACGGGCTGTCCGCCCTGCTCGAGAAGCGCGGCAAGGAGGCGCCCGCCGAGCCCGAGGCTGCGCCCGCCGAGCCCGAGCCCACCACCGCCGAGGCCGCGACCACGGGTGCAGACCCCGAAGCCCCGCCTGAGGCTGCGCCCGCCGAGGCTGCGACCACGGTCGCCGAGCCCGAGAACGCCCCGGCAGCGGCGACGACCGCCCCCGCCGAGCCCGAGAACGCCCCCGTTGAGCCTGAGAAAGAAGGAGACCTGTAGATGGCCACCAAGGAAGAGATCCTCGAGAGCATCGCCGGCATGACCGTGCTCGAGCTGTCCGAGCTCCTGAGGGAGTTCGAGGACAAGTTCGGCGTGACTGCCGCGGCCCCCATGATGGCGGCTCCGGCCGGCGGCGGCGCCGGCGGCGGCGAAGCCGCACCGGCCGAGGAGGAGCAGGACGAGTTCGACGTCATCCTCACCGAGGTCGGCCCCCAGAAGATCCCGGTCATCAAGGAGGTGCGCGCCCTCACCAACCTGGGCCTGAAGGAGGCCAAGGACCTGGTCGACGGTGCGCCCAAGGCCGTGTTGGAGAAGGTTTCCAAGGAAGACGCCGAGAAGGCCAAGGCCCAGCTGGAAGGCGCCGGCGCCACCGTCGAGCTCAAGTAGCACCGCTCTGCCCCGGTCAGGGGTTCCGACGGGAACCCTTGACCGCGGCTTTCCGGTGGTTTACGCTCCTGCCAGCTTGTTCCGAGCTGGCTTGCCCATTCGCGCCGCTACAGGTACTCTGCCCTCTGAGGTACTCTGTATTTTGCCGTGCTCGCCCGCGTGTCGCCGTTCTTCCCCTCCGGCTTGACTCCGCGCGCCCGGCATCGACCTGTCCAGCCGCCCCGAACCGCACCGCCAGCACTGCAGCCAGCACTTCGTCCTCAGCACGCTGCGTCTCCACCCAGCACTGCTTGTTCAGCCAGCACTGCTTGTTCAGCCAGCACCGCCTTTCAGCCAGCACCGCCTTCTTAGCCAACACAGTCTCCGCGAAGGAGTGAGGTTTTGCCCACTCGTCCCGCCCCTCGGGAACGTTTTTCCTTTTCCAACCTCGACGAGGTCCTGGCCCTGCCGGACCTGATCGCCGTCCAGCGTGACTCGTTCAAGTGGTTCCTCGACCGGGGCCTCTCCGAGACCTTCCGGGACATCAGTCCCATCGAGGACTTCACCGGCCAGCTGCGCCTGGAGCTCGAGTTCGACGCCGAGGACCCCGACCTGCGGCCGCCGCCCAAGTTCACGGTGGAGGAGTGCAAGGAGAAGGACATGACCTTCTCCGCACCGATCTTCGTGCGGGCCCGCTTCATGAACGCGACCACGGGCGAGATCAAGGAACAGACGGTCTTCATGGGGGACTTCCCGATGATGACCGACAAGGGCACCTTCATCATCAACGGCACCGAGCGGGTGGTCGTCTCCCAGCTGGTCCGGTCGCCCGGCGTCATCTTCCAGCCCGGCCGCGACGCCAAGACCATCGCCACCGCCACCATCCACCCGTACCGGGGTGAGTGGATCGAGTTCGACATCGAGCAGAAGCCCGGCAAGGACGTCACCGCCGGCACCCGGGTGGCCCGCAAGCGCCGCCTGTCCCTGTTCGTCCTCCTGCGGGCCCTGGGCTACGACCAGGAGAGCCACCCCGGCTTCCTCGAGCGCTTCGTCAACCACTTCGACTTCCTCGAGGGCCAGTGGGAGAAGGAGCGCGAGCTCGCCCCCACCCGTGACGAGGCCCTGGTCGAGATCTACAAGCGGGCCCGGCCCGGCGAGCCTCCCCAGGTCGAGGCCGCCCGCGCCTACTTCGAGAACGCCTTCTTCAACCCGAAGCGCTACGACCTCACCCGCGTCGGCCGGTACAAGCTGAACCGCAAGCTGGGCCCGGAGATCGAGCGGATCGCCGAGCTCCTCAACGTCGACCTCGACCGGCCCGGCCAGACCCAGTTCGTCCTGAGCCCGTCGGAGATCCTGGCCGCCACCACCTACCTCCTGCACCTGGCGGCCGGCGAGGCCGGCTACCGCCTCGACGACCAGGACCACTTCGCCAACCGCCGCATCCGGTCGGTTGGAGAGCTGATCCAGAACCAGGTCCGCATCGGCCTGTCCCGGATGGAGCGGGTCGTCCGCGAGCGCATGACCACCCAGGACGTCGAGGCCATCACGCCCCAGACCCTGATCAACATCCGCCCCGTGGTCGCGGCCATCAAGGAGTTCTTCGGCACCAGCCAGCTCTCCCAGTTCATGGGCCAGACGAACCCCCTCGACGGCCTGACCCACAAGCGCCGCCTGTCGGCGCTGGGCCCCGGCGGTCTTTCCCGTGAGCGGGCCGGCTTCGAGGTCCGCGACGTGCACACCAGCCACTACGGCCGGATGTGCCCGATCGAGACCCCGGAAGGCCCGAACATCGGCCTGATCGGGTCGCTGGCCACCTACGCCCGGGTCAACGACTTCGGCTTCATCGAGACGCCGTACCGCAAGGTGGTCGACGGCCAGCTCACCGACGAGATCATGTACCTCGCCGCCGACGAGGAGGAGGAGCACGTCATCGCCCAGGCGAACGCCACCCTCGACGACGACGGCCAGTTTGTCGGCGACCGGGTGCTCGTCCGCCGCGGCCCCCAGGGGGCCGGCGTGCGCATCGGCGCCGGCGGCACGTCCTACGGCACGACCAGCGAGATCGACTACGTCCCGCCGGCCGAGGTCGACCTCATGGACGTCTCACCCAAGCAGATCGTCTCCGTGGCCACGGCCATGATCCCCTTCCTCGAGCACGACGACGCCAACCGGGCCCTCATGGGGGCCAACATGCAGCGCCAGGCCGTCTCCCTGGTGCGGGCCGAGGCTCCCTACATCGGCACCGGCATCGAGAAGCGCGCCGCTCGCGACGCCGGCGACGTGGTCCTGGCCGAGGGTGACGGCGAGGTCGTCGAGGTCACCGGCGACCACATCATCGTCCAGTACCGCGAGGGCCAGCACGACCG